>JBJEDO010000116.1:0-11277 GCA_051872155.1 Candidatus Limisoma sp. | reverse complement strand
AACCGTCGAGTTTTGCTTCACAGCAAGTAACGACGGTTGCGAGAAACCTATAGGATGGATGGGATTATTTCAACTTGAGGCGTTTCAACTTTTTGTCGGCGTCGGTAGCAGGAACAAGGCTGATTGCGAAACCGCCGCCGCGAGCCATAAAGAGTTTCACAGCGTCTTTCGACGTAACGACACCCTTGGTGATGACATATTTCTCGGGATTGGTAGCGTAGTCGGCATCTTTTGCATCGGCATAGACGGTAGCCACATACTTGCGGTTTGCGTCGAGGAAGTCGAATGCAACGGGCATTGTGCGTGCTTCTTCGTTAGTCACGCCGCCGACAAACCAGCGTTCGCCGCCTTTTTCCTTGCGGGCTGCGATGATATATTCGCCCGGCTCGGCTGCAAGATATTTGCTGTCGTCCCAATCTACTGCCACGTCTTTGATGAACTGGAATGCGTCGATGTAGCGCTCGTAGTGTTCGGGCATATCGGCTGCCATCTGAAGCGGCGAGTAGAGCGTAACGTAGAGTGCGAGTTGGTTGCAGAGGGTTGAATTAACCTTCGAATCGTTGTCGCAGAACGTCGAGAGGTCCATGCAGAAGATACCTGGGGTGTAGTCCATCGGACCGCCTTGCAAGCGTGTGAAAGGCAACATGGTAACGTGGTGAGGCATCGAGCCGCCGAATGCTTGATATTCAGTACCGCGAGCACTTTCGTTGCCGACGAGGTTAGGATATGTGCGGCAAAGACCGGTCGGACGGGTTGCCTCGTGTGCGTTAACCATAATGTGATGTTTTGCAGCCTCTTTGATGGCGTAGAGGTAATGGTTGTTAGCCCATTGACCGTAGTGATGTTCGCCGCGCGGAAGGATGTTGCCTACGTAGCCGCTCTTGACGGCGTCGTAGCCGTACTTGTTCATAAGGCTGTAAGCGGCTTCCATGTGGCGTTCGTAGTTGCGCAAAGAGCCTGATGTTTCGTGGTGCATCATTAGTTTGATGCCTTTGTCGTGAGCATATTTGTTGAGCATTGCGATGTCGAAGTCGGGCATCGGGGTTACGAAGTCGAACACGTCTTCTTTTTCGTTGCCAATCCAGTCTTCCCAGCCGATGTTCCAGCCTTCAACGAGGAGTTGGTCGAAACCGTGCTTTGATGCGAAGTCAATATAATGCTTCACGTTGTCGTTGTTTGCGCTGTGCAAACCGTTGGGTTTGAGTTTCTTATAGTCGATGCTGTCGAGATTTACGGCAGTTGCGTCAGAGTATGCCCAGGTGCCTTTGCCGGTAATCATTTCCCACCAAACGCCCATATATTTCGTAGGATGAATCCACGATGTATCTTCAATTTTGCAGGGTTCGTTGAGGTTCAGGATAATCTTTGAGTCGAGCACCTTACAAGCATCGTCGCAAACCATAACGGAGCGCCAAGGCGAGTGGCACGGGCTCATCATGTGGCCTTTTTCGCCGCGAGCATTCGGAGTGAGCCACGACTCGAAGAGGTTGTCTTTCTCATTATAATTAAGGTGCATCGTCGAGTAGTTGACGCAAGCAGCCTCGTGGATGTTGATGTAGATGCCGTCGTCGGTCTTGATTTGCAACGAGGTTTGCACACCTGTCGGCGAGAACACGGATGTAGAGGCGTTGCCGGGGTTGAGATATTTCACCATTTCCTTACGAATCTCCGAGAAGCGGCAGATGCAATAGTCGTATTCTTGGGTGTCGTAGTCGCCGGGGATGAAGTATGCTTTGTGGTCGCCGGTCATGGCAAACTGCGAGCGTTCTTCTTTGATTACGAAGTAGTTAAGATTTTCTTGTTCGGGCCATTCGTAACGGAAGCCGACGCCGTCATTATACACGCGGAAGCGGATAATCATCGTGCGACTCTTACCCTCAACGTCTTGAGCCAAGCGAACTGCCATTTCGTTGTAGTTATTGCGAATTGTCTTGGTTTCGCCCCAAACGGGTGTCCACGTTTCGTCGAACGTGCCGCGGGTAACCTTCTCCAACTTGAAACCGTCGAGCATCGAAGTGCCTTTGGTGAGTTCCAAACCGAGTTTACTCGTCGAAATCACGGTTTTTCCTTTAAAATCGATACTGTAGACAGGCACACCGCCATCTTTGATGTCGAAATTCAACGACATTTGTCCGTCGGGCGACGTTTGTACTTCAGCCGCATAACACATTCCGGCAGCCAAGGTCAAAAGCGTTAAAAAAATTTTTTTCATAGTTATTATTGATTTTATGTAGTTTTCTTGCTCTATATTATTAAGGTAATGCAAAGCCTCTTTGTGTTTCCACACCTCAAAGATAATAAGCGTTTTTACTCAAACGAACACCAAGTGGTTAAATAGTAGTAATACAATATTATTAATGCGTTATTTATCAACTATTTATCTAATTTTAGCCATTAAGTATTAGTAGTAAAATTACAGCTGCGGTTTACCGATTAATTTCACTTTTTCCTCAAATTGGTCACGCTGACAGAGTGCACTGTTGCGCATTTTGACGCGATAGTTATAGATGGTCGACACCGAGCGCCGCAGAAATTCGGCAATCTTCGTCGAATCGGTAATACCCAACCGTATCAGTGCAAAGACGCGCAATTCTGTATTGAGCGTTTTGCAATCGTCTTCGTCGAATCGGCTTTCTTCGACGATTAACATATTCAATTCGTGGACGAAGTTAGGATAGATAGCCAAAAACGACTCGTCGAAACTTTGGTAAAAGTCTTGCAATTCAGAGCCGACGAACGAGCGCGATTTCAGAGCGGAGAGCAGTGCATCGACGCTCTTGCTGCGGGCTATTCCGAGCAGATGCGTGCGATATTTGTCGACCCGCGACAGATACGACGAGCACATATTAATATATTGACCGACATAGAGTTCCTTAACTTGGTCGGACTCGTTCAGCCGAGCATTTGCAAGACTGAGACGCTCGTTGATTTCCTCAAGCACGCGTCGTGCGGCGTCGACCTTACGTTTTTCGCGATAGACGAAATAGCAAGCGCCGACAGCGAGGACCGACACCACACTGATGAGCACCAACAGTATGTTCGTCCGCCGGCGGTCGTTCTCCTTCTTCGCCCGATAAGCGCCGGCTATCGTTGGCATAATCTCCTCAATCGACTGCATTTGCATACGCGCCTTTGTTTTAAACAAGTCGTCGAGCGACGTATCCGTATATCGGTACGCGCGCTCGATGTCGCCGCGACTATACAGCATCGCCGCAAGTTCGTAGAGCGATTTATGCTCGCGCACGGGCGTAGAAATGTCGCAAATAGCACTGTTAATCATTGCTGCGAAGGCACGGTCGTCGTCGCCAACGGTCGAATATAGGTGCGATTGTATATAATAAAGTATCGCACGATTGTGCATTGTCAGCGAATCGTTATGCTCGAGGTTGTGCTGAATTTTGGCAATCGAACGATGCGCATCACCCTCGCCGTCGATAGCGAAAGTAGCAGTCATAAAGAGTCCGTTGAGCGACGTAGTGTCGCATATTTCATACATTCTACTCTTCGACACATTTCTGATTTCCAAATACTTATCAGCGCTGTCAGCCACTCCTTTTTGCGACAGCAGTGCAGAAAAAAGTCCGTAGACTTGATTGAAATATTGCCACTTTTGGCTCGCCGAGAGTAGCGTCGTGTCGATAGCCTCGTATGTATCGACCGCCTCGACGTAGACACCCGTTGCCGACAGTGCGTTCATCTTGTCGAGAAGAGCGTCGCAGACGAGCGAATCGCTGCCGGAAGCCCGCGCCAAGTCGAGTTTCAGGCGGGCATAATGCATCGCCGAATCAATTTCATAGTTGATATATGCCGCAAACAGACGGTCGTAGACGCTATAGCACGCAACATCGCCGCGCTGCGAACGGCTCAACACTTTCAGCCGCTGCAGGTCAGCCTCTTTTCGTTGCTCGATGGCAGGTCGCGCCGCAATGCTATCGTCGAGGCGACGAAGCAATTCCGACTCTTCGCGGGTCAAATTGCCGCCGCACGATGTCAGCAAAATCAGCAAGATTGTATATAATAATTGTCGCAATTTATAGTTTATTATGGTAAAATGTTTTGTCACTACAAAAATAACAATTAATTTTAAATCACCAAAAATCAGCGAGTAAGCATTCAAACTGATATTTTTTTAACAAATTCGCCAATTTTAAGTTAAACCAAAAGCAAAACGGCTGGTCTAAGAGTTAATTAACAACCAAAAACGCTACGACGATGAAAACTTTTTACAAAATCACAATGGCAACAATTGCTGCAGTAGCAATGACATTTGCTTTTAGCGAAACAAGCGCACAAAACAGCAGAAACGGATATCGCGGCGGTTCGTCGAGCAACAGTTCAAGCGTAAGTCGTTCCGGCTCATCCGGCAGTCGTTCAAGCAACACGACAACAAGTCGCTCAAACTCGACCGTTAGTCGCTCCGGCAATTCGACCGTTAGCCGCTCGAACTCAACAGTCAGTCGTTCGAACAGCTCCTCCGTTTCCACATCGAAACAAAACAGCACGGTACGCGAACGCGTAACCGACGGCAAGCGCGAGACATCGTCAACCATTAACAACCGTGGCAACATAAACAGCAACAGAAATAGCACACCATCAAAAAATAATGGTACGATTTCTCGCCCGACAGGCAACAGCGGCACAAGCAGTCGTCCGACCGGAGGTTCGAATTCAGGTTCTAATGTTCGTCCCGACGACAACGGCAACCGTCCCGGCAGCGGCGCAGGCACTCGCCCTAACGGCGGCTCAGGCTCAAACGTTCGTCCCGACGACAACAGCAACCGTCCCGGCGGCGGTAATCGTCCCGACGGCGGCTCGAATTCAGGCTCGAACGTTCGTCCCGGCAACAACGGCAACCGTCCCGGTAGCGGCGCAGGAACTCGTCCCGGCGGAATGCGACCCGGCAATCCGCAACCCGGTCACGACAACCACAACAATGACCACTACTACAACGACGGGTGCGGCAATCCGAACCATCACCTCCACCCCACTCCGCCGCCGCATCGTCCGCATCGTCCGGTGCCTCACTGCTGCCACCGCCCGGTATTCCCGACAAACTATCGTCCCTACGCTTACGCTCCGACCATCAGCGCAATCTTCGGACTCCGTTTCGGATATTCAATGGGCTACAGCATCGAGATTCTCGCAAACAACGGCTACGTCATTGACGGCTACACAGGCAACGAAATCTACCTCCGTAACGTACGCAACAGCGGTTACCAATGGGACGACGCCATCATCTACTACGACGACTACGGCAACATGGCAGGCGTAAGCTTCTACGACTCAACTACACGCTACTCAACTCGCCGCTACGACGCAGTTTATGCACACCTATGCAACATCTACGGCAGACCGGCAATCATCAACAACTTCGGTGGCTCGCTCAGCGCATCGTGGTGGGACGGCTCGGGAGGCAGCTACATCACCCTCTCACTCGCTTCGGGCAACGCTTTCGGCGGTTCGTCGAGATTCTATACAACGCTCTCATTCGGAAATAATTACTAACAAACATGGACAAAAATAAAGTCAAATCAAAAAAGACAAAACTAATCATCACAATCGCAGCCGCACTCGTTCTTGTCATCGGTGCGGCTGTGGTGTGTCCGTTCTTTTTCACCACTAACGACCAACCCAAAACGGTCTACGTCTACCCTAACATCAGCGAGAGTCAGAATGCAGACTCACTAAAAATGCAACTCGATGCGACTTTTGCCGACCGACTTATCTCGCTCTCGAAACTGCGCAAGCTGCGTCCCGGCGCCTACGCCGTCGAAGCCGGCACTTCGGTCTACAGCATCTGGCGAAAAATGGCGGCAGGCGAGCAAACTCCCGTAAAACTCCGTCTCAATAACATGCGCACCATCGACGATTTCGTCACGAAAGCGAGCAGCCAACTCGCACTGAATGCCGACGAAATGCGCAGCGCCATCGACAAAACAATCGCAGAGAGCGACTTCACGGAGCAAACCGTTCCGGCGATGATTATCCCCGACACCTACGAAGTGTATTGGACTACGACTGCCGACAATTTGATGGCAAAACTCCGCAAAAACTACGACAGTTTCTGGGATGCCGACCGCAAAGCCAAAGCCGACAAAATCGGGCTTTCGCCTGTCGAAACGTCGACACTCGCCTCAATCGTCGAAGAAGAGACCGCCTATGCACCCGAAAAAGGCACCGTGGCACGTCTCTACCTCAACCGCATCAAGCAAGGTATGAAACTGCAATCCGACCCGACCGTAAAATTTGCCGTCGGCGACCGCACACTACGACGAATCCTTCACAAACACCTCGTGACCGAATCGCCCTACAACACCTACCTCGTCTACGGACTGCCACCCGGTCCGATTCGCATGCCCTCAAAGGCAACAATCGACGCCGTGCTCAACGCTCCCGAAAACGACTACCTATTTATGTGCGCCAAAGAAGACTTCTCCGGCTCGCACAACTTCACAGCCAGCTACGCCGAACACATGCAAAACGCGCGCCGATATCAAGCCGCTCTGAATGCAAGAGGAATAAATTAGATTTTTGTCATAACAAAATAGTATTCTGTTGAAAAATTCTTATATTTGCAGCAGAAAGCAACAAAATATTACAAAAATGAAAAGATTTGTCATCTTCAATCTTCTAATCCTCGCAAGCGGAGCGTTTGCCGTGGCGCAAAATGCCGTCGAACAACAGCGCGACAAGGCGGTGCAACCTGCCAAGATGCACTACACATCGTCGACGCTCTCGCCGAAACTCTTCACCAACTCCGAAAGCCTCATGGCAGGTTTCACCATCCAAGACGGCATCCACACCGAAACGACTTGGAGCGAAAACTTCGACGACGGAGCCGACGGTTGGACGCTGACCAACGCTGCAACATTCTCGTGGACAATCAAACCAATGGAGGGCGACACCTACACATTCAAAGGCATCGACCCCGACGACGTGCAGTCGCTCTACATCGAAGGTCCGTATCGATATGCCGACCGCGACAATGCCGAAGCCATCAGCCCGGCTGTTACTGTGCCGCGCAATTCTACATTTACCGGCTATGTCGGCTTTTCGCACAACTTTGATTCGGACAACTATCTTGAGATATACATCACCACCGACGACGGGCAAAACTGGACACGGCTGTGGCTCAGCAGCGAATGTGGCGGCGTAAACAATTGGGTGTGGCATCCGTTCAGCCTCGACCTTGCAGCCTACACCGGCGAAACCGTGAAGTTTAAGTTTTTCTACGGCGGCAACAGCGGCTTCGACAACAAAGGCTATATGGGCTCTTTCGCCATCGACGGACTGAAGATTAACGGAGCTACCGAAGTCGAAAGCGTTTCGGTTATGACCGGCGAAGTCATCAAGTTTGCCGACACCTCGTCGGGCTCTCCGACAAGTTGGCTGTGGCACTTCCCCGGCGGCGTTCCCGAGACATCCACCGAGCAATATCCCACCGTATATTATACCGACGACGGCACCTACGACGTGTCGCTGACAGTCGGCGACGGCGAATCGACATCGTCACGCACTCGCACCGGATTTGTCACTGTGACAGGCGTCACTCCGCTTGCGAAAATCATACCGCCGGCAACATTCCGCTTCCACGAAACGCGTCTGCCTATGGTAGCGCCGCTCGTGCCCGTGCAATGGGCCGACGGCTCAACGGGATTCCCCACGGCTTGGCAGTGGTGGATGAGCGGCATCGACGCCAACGACTTCACGGCAACAACGCAGTTGACCGAGCAAAATCCGAAAGTATCCTATCAAGTGATGCATAAGCAATCGGCATTGTTGGCAGCATCGAACCGCCACGGCGAATCGTCGGCAATTACAGAAGTATCGGTTGAATATGAAGGCTACATCACCAACTTCCAACCCAACGACAACCCGACGACGTTCGACCTCGGCGACGGCTACGGAGAATTCCCCGGAACGAACAAATTAGGCATCACGAAATACGCCGAACGCTTCTCCAAGCCGTCGGCACCGATGTGCATCACGGGCGTTCAAGTATTCTTTACACAAGCGCAAGCCGATGAACTTATCGAACAAATTGCGTCGGTATCGGTTGCCGTTTATACCAGCGAAAACGGTCTGCCCGGCAAGAAACTCGACTTTGCTTCGTGGGACGTGTTCGAACTCGACACCCCGAGCAGCGGCGGTGATCTCGTAGGCACCGACTTCGTGTTCAGCAGCCCGGTATGGGTCGACGACGAGTTTTTCATCGTCATCGACGGAATCCCCGAAAAGAGCGAAACCTGCACCGTACAATTCTTATTGGCAGACTTCCGCAACAACGGCAACACCGCCTATTTCTATAAGGCAAAAGAAGACAAATGGATTTCGTGCGCCGACTACTTCCCCGCAGGAAAGAACCACACCTCGTATGGCATCTTCCCCTACGTTCGCCACTCGGTGATGATGCCGTTCTCCGACACCGACATCACCGTTGGTCGCGCAGCCGGCGAAACCACGCTGAAGCTCTACTCGTGGATGGGCTATAAAACGCCGACCGGTGGCGCCGACTGGTGCCGCATCACGAGCGAACCCAACGGATATACCCTCGACGAAATCACCGTGGCTTACAATATGCTCCCGGCTGGACTTACCGAACGCAGCGCATCGTTTAAGTTCACCGACGGCTACAGCGAAGTTAAATACCGACTCACGCAGACCGACAACGGCGCAGTAATGTCGCTCGACCGCGACGGCAACGCCCTTTCGGCAGGTCTGTTCGACGACGTGCTCACGGTTAAGGCTTTCGCAGGCGACCGCGTTGACGTTTTCACTGTTGCAGGACAAAAGGTTTACTCGACAACGGCATCCGACAACGTCGTAATCGCCACATCGGCTTGGCAACGCGGACTCTATATAATAAAGGTAAGCAGCCCGAACGGAACAAAAACACAAAAAGCTATCAAGCGATAAATAACCGACATACAGACAAGGCTTTCTTACCGAGAATCAGCAAGAAAGCCTTGTTTTTTACAGCATAGAAACAACACAATGAAAAAATACATCGGAATGATTACGAACTGCGCACTTACGGCTGCAATATTGGCGAGCTGCGGTCAAACCGACAACAAAGAACTACTTATTTGCGGCACATATACCGAGATGAAAGGCGCACCGACAGGCAGCCGGGGCGTTTATTCACTGGCATTCGACGCCAATACGGGCAAATTGTCGGTGGTCGACTCCGTGCCGGCATGCAACCCGTCGTATGTCGCGATTTCGAAGGACCGAGACCTCATCTATGCCGTAAAAGAAACCGGTGAAGATGCCGGAGTCTACACCATTGCGTGCGACAAAAACAGCGGCACGTTTGGCGAAGCGGAATTCCGTGAGGGCGCAAGCGCCGACCCTTGCTATGTGGACTTTTTCAACGGCAAACTGCTTACCGCCGACTATTCCGGCGGTGCGGTAACGGTTTTCGGAATAAACGATGACGGAAAAGTTGATGGCCGATTGACCCGTATCGACTTAGCCGACGGCGAAACGGTATCGCATGCTCACACCGTTTTCCCGATAAAGAACGAGTCGACGCTCATCGTCACCGACCTTGGCGGCGACCGCGTTTATTTTGCCGAGAAATCACAGACAAACGAAAGCGGCTTCGCGTTTACCGACACCATCCAACTCTCTGACGGCTTCGGACCGAGGCACGTCGACATCACGCCGGACGGCAAATATTGCTACATACTTGGCGAGTTAAGCGGACTCATTCAAGCACTTCGTCTCGACGGCAAAAACATCCGCGAAGCCGAGAGTGCGGTTTGCGACACAGTCGGCGCACACGGCTCGGCAGACATCCACATCAGCCCCGACGGCAAATTTCTCTACGCATCAAACCGCCTCAAAAGCGACGGCATACGCGTTTTTGCCATTCAAGACGACGGCAGTCTGAAGAGCCTTCAATACGTACTTACAGGACGCCATCCGCGCAATTTCACCTTCTCGCCCGACGGCAATTACATCCTCGTAGCCTGCCGCGACGACAACCGAATCGAAGTCTATCGCCGCTCGAAATCGACCGGCATCATCACACCGCAACGTGTCTCCGAACTGCATCTCCCCGCCCCCGTGTGCTTGAAATTCTTGAAATAATACACAAAAAAAACGGCATTCGATACACCTAGGATGCCGGTTCGATTTGATATTCACAACGAATAGGTCAGAAAATTCACATTTCCCGACCTATTCGATTTATCCAACCATTTTTTTCAAGAAATCCACCAACGGAACCATAAAAGATTCATTTATATATGTTTTCAGTCCTTTCTTAATCCGTTTCGATTCATTCCACTCCGGTGGATAGATCTTATTATTGTCATCATCTAAATAATAATGACCACCCCTCGGTCCTGTATGTTTTACCTACTTGTTTTTCTATTGTATAAAAAATAATATAATGACTCTTCTTGTCTATTGTCATTTTATAGGAACTGTTTCCATACTCAAACTTATCCGGGAATATAGAATCCGAATGTTCTTTCTTACTTTCGAGTTTTTTTGTAATATTTTTCTTTAAGGACTTACTTATTCCGTCTAATTCATACTTTTTATACTTATGACCGTCAGATTTACCCCTTCCTTCGAAGATAATCCCTGTGTCTTTGAAAATCATTTTTTGTATATATAACTTTCATTAACCCCAAATACTTTTTTTAATTTTATCCACGTTAATACCTTCACAAATAATACGTCCTTCTCTTATATCTTCTATATACTCTTCATTTTCATAAAGAAATTTCGTAACACCTTGCTCTTTTAATTGTTCAACTATTTCTTCATTGATTGACAAACTTTCTATATATTCATCCATTTCTTCACTTGAATATCCACCTCCCAAAGATTCATATAACTCTTTTTGCTCCTTTGTTAAATATTCATATTTACATTCCATTAAGATATCTCGAGTCCAATTATTTCTACCAATAGTATTTAATATGTGTTGTACTACATTCTTATTATGTGTATGATGCAACAACTTGCAAATACCACTTTCTTGTTGTTTCGTTAACTTTTCCATTTTAATATTTTATTTTTATCTACGTAAATATACTAAAACCAACTTGTTATTTTAGTGCTCTATAATAAAAAAAATGATTTTTCTATCGGATTATGCAATTCTTGTACTGACAAAAATATGTATTAGAGGATGTTCCTGCATTGCTATAAACAAAAAAAGAAGCCGCTCGAATCAGCGACTTCTTTTGGGGTACTGGAAGGGACTCGAACCCTCGACCCTCGGAACCACAATCCGATGCTCTAACCAACTGAGCTACC
>JBJEDO010000115.1:0-43996 GCA_051872155.1 Candidatus Limisoma sp. | reverse complement strand
GAAATTCAATAACCACTAAACTCTAACCACTAACCACGGCAAAGCCGTTAATTCCCATCTTGCGCGTAGCGAAAGTAAACCAAGGTGAGCGAAAAACAAAGCTAAAACGATTAAAACCGACATTCGTCGGTGGTTAGAGGTTATGGGTTAGAGGTTAGAGAAATTCAATAACCACTAAACTCTAACCAATAACCACGGCAAAGCCGTTAATTCCTATCTTGCGCGTAGCGAAAGTACAGCTATTCCTCCGAATTCCACTTATTCCGCACGATTTTTGGAAATTTCCGAACACAAAGTTTGCAAATTCGCGCTGAAAGCAGTACCTTTGTGCCACGTTTTTCCGACAAAACGTCTCGGGGCGTAGCGCAGTCCGGTTAGCGCACCTGCTTTGGGAGCAGGGGGTCGAAGGTTCGAATCCTTTCACCCCGACACAAGAAGAATCGACACCACCGTCGGTTCTTTTTTTACATATATACATACAAAAGACGGGTGCCGCCGCCGAAGCATCCGACACCCTCGAAGAAAGATAATGTACTATATCGTCGTATCAGCCGAGGCTTTTAGATTTTACGGGTTAATGTAAATATATCGCCTTCCCCTGAGCCCTCTGTTTCTTGAAGAACAAGTTCTAACGAGCTAATAGATATGACTTTATATTTTTTAGTCCAAGTTCCGGGTTCTACTGGATCATCACAAACCATAGACATTAAAAGGATTCCAGTCGTTGAATCATAGCGGTATTTACCGGTATGTATATGGTCTGTTTTTTCATACTCATCATACCAAACTGTCTTGCAAGTGCCATTTGCATTAAATGTCCAAATTTCAGGTTCTACATCGTCCTCCCATACCCAACTTCCAACCAAAAGCGATGTTTCTTCATCACTAACATCGTTATCATCGTCGCTGCATGATGTCAGAGTCATTGCGAGGCTGAACGGAAGCACTAACAGTACCAAAAATTTTAAATGTTTAAGCATAATTTTTTTCATAATCTTATTCTTTTAAATTTGTTTTTGTTTAATTTTTTGTTTCTTTACTCCTTTATGACACGTTCATTCAAAATGTAACCCATCTGATTGAAAAATTTTTTCAAGCGCCAATTTCTTATGGCACATTTCGCTCCACGGTCGATGAGGCTTGGACGCTCCAGATGCCGACGGCGCCGGTTAAGTTTGTAGGCAGCGACGTTGTGCTGCTCACAAACTGCGAATTGCCGAACGTCGTGTAGTCGGTATACCCTCGCCAAAAGTCATAGACCGGCTTTTCGACGCGGCTCAGCTTGATGCCCACTATCTCGCCGTGCTCGAAATGCGGCACAAACTTGATGCTACCGTTTTTCAGGCTCGTCTTGGCTCGGTAGACTTGCAGGCGCACGTCTTTGCGCGGCTCGGTGACCTCCACAACGCCCAACATACACGGCTGAAACATCGTTTGGTTGCTCACCGAACGGGTGTAGACGACGTAGTACGCCGGGACGTTGTCGGGCGACCGAAATCGGATGTAAGTCGCACACAGTCGGTCGTTGTCGGCAATAGGTTCAAACTCCACCTTGTCGATCTTCGTCACTTCGGGCATAGTCGCCGTTGCCTCGGCAAAATATCCTTTATAGTCGACCGTCAGCCGATATGTTTTGCCGGGAGTGCCTACCATCTCGAACGTGCGATAGTAGTACGGCGGAAAATGGCGCTTTGTCGGCGAGCCGGTCAGGATGATGCTGTCCGTGCCGTCCGAAACCGTCACTTTTCCCCAACGCACAAGATTGTCTGCGATTGGCTTTTCCGCCGTCGACGGACTCGCGGCAAACGTCACGAATACGTTTGGGAAGCCGTTGGCGTCGAAGTAGCCCTCAACGACCAACGTGGGCTTGTCGGCATCGCCGGGCTCGTCATCAACGCACGCCGACAAGGCAAGCAGTGGAAGTACTATTAGCAATTTATATTTCGATAGCATAACTGATTGACGGCATAAGTTTGTAAAGCGAATGGACCCGCTTGAGGCGGTAGGTATATTTGCTCATATCAAAGTGGTAATACTGCAATTCGATGTTGTCGCGAGCGTAAGCATTGATGAGCGATACCGAAATCATGTGCTTTAACGGGCGCTTACCGCCGCTCGCAAATCGGTAGTTTGCCGACAGGTCGAGTCGATGATAGTCGGGCAAGCGGGCACTATTGCGCCGTCCTTGGCTGGTCACTACGTTGCCGGCAATGAAATAGATGTCTTCGACAGGCGTTGTGCGACGTCCGTTGTTGAACTGCCAATAGGCTGACACTTCGAAATGGCTGCCGGCGGCGTATTTCAAGAACACACAAGCGCTATGTCCGGCATCGTATGCCGACGGAACGCGCTCCGGTGATATTTCGTCGTAGAGCAGTCGCGATGCGCCGTAGCCGTAGCTCGCCCATCCCGACAGGCGGTTGACGTCTGCCGAAAGTAGAACGCTTGCGCCGGCACTGTCACCATCGCCGGTTGCCACGTTGGCGGTCGGCGAATAGTTGGCATCTATCATTGTCAGCATATTGCCGGTGTATTCGTGCGCATTGTTGAGATGTCGGTAGTAGCCGTGCACAGAAAGTCGGCATTGACAACTGCCCACAGCGAAGTCGCGCGCATAGTCGGCAAGCAGCGACACCGAGCGCTGCGGCTTGATTTGCTTCGTCGACGAGAGCCAGAAGTTCGACGCCAACCCGATGTCGCTGAGTCCCACTTGATGCAGCGTCTGCGCCGTTTGGCAGAGCGACAGCGTGTAGATGCCCGTGCGGTCGGAATACTGCGCCGTGACGCCAGGTAGCGGTATCAGCGACGCGTAGCCGTCGGCTGCAAATGCCGACAACTTGAGCCACGCCGTAAGTCGCCAATCGCCGAAACTCCGCCGATAAGCACCGCCAACGACGCCATCGAACGAGCGCTGACGCACCGAACTGTCGACCTCGTCGACAAATCCCGATGCGCTGACGTTTTGCGGGCGTATGTCGTTATAGCCCACGTCGTACGATGTTGTCCAACGACTGTCGGCAGTGCGAAAATGCCCTACCGTACCGACCCGCACTATCGACGACGGCAAGCCGATGCTCAACGCGACCATCGAAAACTGCAAGTCGCTCGCAAAGCGCGACACATAAGCATTCTGACGCCATAGCCGCCCGGCTTCGCCTTCGTGCTTCCACTCAACCAACGCCATCGTGTTTTTCCATCCCAACCGCGTATCCAGTGCATAGTTAGAATCGCCGTATTTGAGATGGTCGTCGTTATGAAAGAATTCGGCGTGCAGTCGGTCGCGCGACGTTGCTCGGTAAGTCGCCGACAAATTATAATCGGCAAAGTCGTAGCGAATATCCGTTTCGTTGTAGCTCAACAGGTTGCCGTAGAGCGCATTGATGTACGACACGCGGCAAGCGCCGGCTACGCTCAGCCGACTTCCCACGGGCGTTGCCACGCTGACACTTGATGCTATCAGTCCCACATTGGCATAGCCGTGCAATTCTTCTACCGTCGGCGGCTCAAGCGAGACACATGCGCCAAGGCGATTGGGCCGGTCGGCATCGACGAGCGTGCGCTGCATCTTTGTCCGCGTGAAATAGCGCGAATTGAACGTCGAAAATATTCCACCGAAGTGGTAAGGGAAAAATATCGGCGCACCGCCGACGCTATATCCCGTGTTCGAATAGTCGGCACCGTCGACCGACACGCCCGACGCATAGTCGCTCGTCGACGTGATATTCGGCAACATCTTCAGACTCCGCACGGCATCCGCCTCGCCAAATACTTGCATCAGCGACGCCGCTCGAAGGTTGTCGACCTCGACAGTTCCGTCGGCTTTGACGCGAGTGCCCGTCGTCGGCGTTGCAGATACTGTAATTTCGCCAAGCGTCGAATGGCGCACGCTGTCAGGCTCTGCCGGCGTTTGTGCATAAGTTAGTATGGGTGCTGCCGCCGAAGCAAACAGCACCCAAGAAGAAAGATAATGTAGTTTTTGCTGAACTATTTCCAAAGCGATGAATAAGCGTTGAGAAGATTTTCGAACGTATCAGCTACATAGTCGAATGAGCCGTCTTCGAAGTATTCCTCAAAAGCATAAGTAGTTCCGTCGGGGAAAAGAAGTGCAGAATCTACCCACCACCAATAGTAACTGTCATATCCTTCAGAGATAGGTTGCCATACAAGTTTTGCACGCTCTTGTGAAGTTCCATTATAGTATGCAGTGGCTATAAAATTATTGTTCAGCGTTGTAGCAGCATTCTTAACCTCTGTCGGTACTGTTCTGTTATTATCCGACTCCACATCAACATCGTACGCATCAATGCAGCGACGAAGTTCGGTAACTGTGCCCTTGATTTGGAGTTTGCCGAGCATGTCAGCCTGTGCGTCGCCCTTATCAACATAGTCGAGAAGCACATCCTCGGTTCCGTTCTCTATCTGACGGCGGATAAAATCTTTGTTGCAGAACGAACGTCCGGTAACGGTTGCCGACCCGGTCAATACGGTTTCGCCATCGACTTTCAACGTCGACGAATGTGTGATTTGGGTGTTGGTTGCTTGCAACTTTGCGTCGACTGCGATGTTGCAGAACGTCGATGCCAACGACAATTCAAGCGACTCATTTTCCACGAAATTGCTCTTCAGCGTAGTGTTGAGCATCTCTTTTGTGCCCTTCGTAATTGTTACATTAAGTTGCTTGGGCATATTCAGCGTATGGATATCACCATCGACATCGTTGACTGTTGTCCAGACTTCAGCCGAAGCTTTTACAGTAATATTACACGTTTCGCCTGTGCGGTTCTTATAGCGGAAAACGATATCGTCGGAATCTTCTACTTTCTCCCAGTAATAATTACGTCCGGGCTCGTAGACACCTGCATAATTCACAAAGTCCCACGTATAATAGTATGTATACGACGCCATCAATGCGCCATACTTTTTGTTCGTAAGCGTTGACGAAAGTTTCTTGAGCATTTCCGACGGAGTCTCATACCAATCAAATTCATCAGGCAGTTCGTAGTCGCCATACATATCGACGAACTCGTTTGCCAAATCGACAATCGGTTGTTGGTCAGCCGCGTTAAACAGACGCATAAATTCGCTGGCTGTATTCTCGAGAAACTCTTTGTCGTCGACAACTGTAGGCACGTCAGGATCATCCGGATTTACGGGGTCTTCTCCAGGCTCATCGTTGTCGTCGCTACAACCCACGATGGGCATAGCAAGCATAGCTCCAATTGCAAAAAATGCGATAGGCTTTAAAAATGTAATTTTCATTTCGATTTAAAAATATTTAGTCTAATTGTCTTATGTGCGTGAAAAATAATCAAGCCGGGCAGGGCTATTTTCAAGACCCGACATAGTGATTATTTCAAAGTTGCTGTTTTTTCAGTGATAACAAGCGTTGTTTGTTTGATAACCTTGCCGGATTCTTGGAGTTTCAATGCAAAAACAATATTGAGGCTACCCTCTTTTACAATGTCCGAACCATTAGAATACGCTTTCTTCAGATCGTTCATTTCTGAATCAAAGAGCTGAATCGCATCTTCTTTAGTTTTATTTCTCCAATAATAATCAACTAATTCTGAATTAAAGCCATTCTTGATTTGCGCAAGGTCTTGATTATCCAAACCACCACCGCTTACTGACACACACTCCATAAAGTAGTTGTTTACTGACAAATTACCGCCTTCGTCGTCGTCATCACCACAAGAAGTACTTGTCAAACCGAATGACAACATTACCATAAGCATGGCTAAATACTTGATTGTTTGTTTCATTGTAACAATAAAGAAGGAGTGTAATTCAAGACGACGAGGACGCACTCCGTAAACATCCTCTACGCCTCCCGGACACCCCAACGAGAAAGAAGAAAGATAAAAAAATACGTGGGATGTCAACTACATTTGCTCATTCTTCGCTTCGAGGCTCTGGCTTCGCCCATCTCAATAAGATTAAGCAACGTATTGATCCCACGCCGATACCGCCGAGCGAGGTGCCCTCGCTCGCTGTTTATCAACATTGGGCGCAATACTGCTTTACCCTTAAATTGAGACTTGAAACTGCCAGATTCCGAATCGTTAAGAATAAAGCGCAGTAATACGCATTTCAGTAAAATTTAAGCAACTTTTACAATTGCTCTCCGCAAAGGTATTAAATTTTTTCAATCAATTCAAATTTCATCAAAAAAATTTAATTTTTTTTCGAGAAAAAGGGTGGATGGGTGGATGAGTGGATGGGGTGATGAGTGGCGGCGAGCGTTAGGAGCGAACCTCTCCCGAGGTTCGGATTCCTGAAAAAGACATCACTGTGCAACATCCCGAGAATTTCCACAAATCAACAAAAAAACCGCTCACCAAGTAAAAGTATTAAACGAAAAATACATATCTTTGCACAAATTGAAACAAAAAAAACACCAAAAATGATGAAAAATTATTTGAAAATCTTCTTCGTGGCAGCATTTGCCGCATTTTCGCTCTCGCTGGCTTCGTGCAGCGACGACGATGACGATAACGAATCGGCTTACGACAAACTTTTAGACACATGGGAAGTTGCAGAAGTGTCAATCGACGGCGGCGCAAACTACGGCGCATGGCCTTTCGAAGCGACGGGAGCTACCTTTAACGCAGACGGCACGTACCACGCTTACGGCTATTTCGGCACCGGAAAAGGTACTTGGGAGCTGAAAGACAAGGTGCTCTACACATACGTCTACGGCGAAGTCTACGCATACTACGACGTTATCGAGCTCGAAAAAACGGCATGCCTCCTTAAAATGACAATCTCTATGCCCGACAAAGAAGAGCCGATGCATGCGCACATTAAATGTATTAAGAAATAGATTTAGCATTTCTATACGCAAATTGGGGTGTACCAAATATTTTTTTGGTGCACCTCTTTTTTTGTCGGCTCGTCAGAACGGTGCCCGGAGCGCGGTTAGTGGTTAGAGAATATATCTAATATCACGACCGAGCATCTCCGAAGCTCGCAACATAATGTATTGTCGTTCACCAAGTTGAACCTCTCCGAGGTTAAACTTGGTGCTACCCACAACTGCTGTACCTCCGGCACAGCCACCTCTGCCGTATCTTCGACACGGCAGAGGTCACCGAATCCACTTATTTCTAAACATTTTGAAACACCATCTTCCACAAAAAGACGACAAAACAAAAAAAGAGCGCTGAACTTCAGCGCTCCGTGAGTTGTCTTATCCGGACTCGAACCAGAACAGGCAGAACCAAAAACTGCAGTGCTACCATTACACCATAAGACAATCCTAACTTAACAGACTCTTCGTCTGAAAAGCGTTGCAAAGATAAAGCACTTTTGCGAAACCACCAAATTTTTTCGCTATTTTTTATCGCTCTCCGTCAAAAAATTTTTCAACACACGGGATTTTTCCCGAAAAATCAAGAAAATTGCACTTTTTTGAAAAAAAGTTGTCAGAAAATTTGGAGATATAAAAAATTGCCTATATCTTTGCACTCGCAAAACAGTCAGGTGCGGTAGTTCAGCTGGTTAGAATACATGCCTGTCACGCATGGGGTCGCGGGTTCGAGTCCCGTCCGCACCGCAAGAAGTCTTGAAGAAATTCAAGGCTTCTTTTTTTATCATCTTTATTTGATTGTTAGTCGGAAATTAATATCTTTGTTGAACGAAACAACAAATCAAAACACACGGCATATGTTCTGGGTTATTCTTATAATTGTTATTGCCGGAGTATTTTACTACTCCTACAAGCATGACGACTACAACGACATTTACAAAGACTATAATAATAGGAATAATAGCAACTCGAACGAAGACACCTATACCTACTTTGACGACATTTCTGACGACGACGTCGAATACGACTACCTGGAGCGCGAAGAGCAGCGCAGGGAAGAAGAGGACGAATACTACATCAACCAAAGAAACAAATAGTTCGTGTCGTTTTCGCACGTCGGCGGCTCGCATGCGCACTACCTTTGCCGTGTAAAACCGTCCTGCATAATTCGTGCAGGCTAAAACATAGAAAAAATGCCATGGAAACACTCAACCTTTCTCCCGAAACAGCCACGCGCGTCACCTGGCTTGCCATCACCGTCTGCATCGAATACTTGTTGGTACTCCTTGCCATCGGCGGCGATATGGTCAGCGGGATACGCAAGGCGCGCAGCCGCGGCGAATGCACTCGCAGTAGCGCCCTGCGACGCACCGTCGACAAGGCGGCGACCTACTACAACCTGCTCGTCGTGCTCACAGTAGTCGACGCCATGCAAATCACGGCAGTGCTCCTGCTGCGCAACATCGAGAGCTACGACCTGCCCACGATTCCGCTCTTTACGCTCATCGGCTCGGTCGGAATGGCTTGCATCGAAGTGAAAAGCATCTTCGAAAACGCCAATAAAAAGCGCCAAAACGACGTCGCCGAAATCCTTAACGCCATCGAAAAACTTTCGCACAGCGAATCCGTAAAAGAATTACTAAGAGCCTGTTTGAAAAACGAAAGTTAAATAATTGAAGTTATCAGTCTTAGAACAGGCTCAAAAATTAACAACAAACGAATGAAACACTTTACCATCGAAGAACTCACGCGGTCGGCTACGGCTCAGCGCCTCGGCATCGAAAACCGCCCGTCGGCAAAATGTGTCGGCAACCTTAAGAATCTTGTTAACCTCGTACTCGACCCGGCTCGCGAACAACTTGGACGCCCTATCTACGTCAACAGCGGCTACCGCTGCCGCGAGTTGAACAAAGCCGTCGGCGGTGCGCGAAACTCGTACCACCTGCAAGGCCGTGCCGCCGACATCGACACCCGCACCGGCGACAACCGTATGTTGCTGTCAATCCTGCAGCGACTCCCCCACTCCGAGCTCCTCTGGGAAGACAACGGCAGATGGATTCACGTGGCGCTGTAGTCATAGGCGGAGCTGCGCTCCGCGGTTATAAGGTTAAGAGGTTATAAGGTTAATCGGCAGCTTACGCTGCGTGTAATAGCCGGATAGACGACATCAGCAGGTGGATTGCCGAGTGCCGATATAATAGAACCGGAATTCTGATGCGGTTTTATTTCTTTCATAATCCATACTTTTTGCGTACATTTGCAAAAATATCGAGAAAATATGGAAAAAATCATACTTACAGGAGACCGCCCTACCGGCAAACTTCACCTTGGACACTACGTCGGCTCGCTTCGACGCAGAGTAGAACTGCAAAATTCAGGCAACTACGACAAAATATTCGTCATGATTGCCGACGCTCAAGCGCTTACCGACAATGCTGACAACCCGGAAAAGATTCGTCAAAACATTATCGAAGTAGCCCTCGACTACCTTTCGGTGGGTCTCGATCCGGCTAAAACGACCATCTTCATCCAGTCGCAAGTGCCCGAACTTACCGAACTTGCGTTCTACTATATGAACCTGGTAACCGTGTCGCGCGTTCAACGCAACCCGACCGTCAAGACCGAGATTAAGATGCGCAATTTCGAGGCAAGCATCCCCGTAGGATTCTTCTGCTATCCGGTCAGCCAAGCCTCCGACATCACCGCATTTAAGGCTACTACCGTGCCTGTCGGCGAAGACCAAGAGCCGATGATTGAGTTGACACGCGAAATCGTTAACCGTTTCAACAACGTCTACGGAAAAACGCTCGTCGAGCCGGAAATCTTGTTGCCCGAAAACGCCGCTTGCTTGCGCCTCCCCGGCACCGACGGAAAGGCGAAGATGAGCAAATCGCTCGGCAACTGCATCTACCTCTCCGACACAGCTAAAGAAGTGGCTAAGAAAGTAAAGAGCATGTACACCGACCCGCTGCACCTCAACATCAGCGACCCGGGACATCTCGAAGGCAACTGCCCGTTTATCTACCTCGACGCATTCGCGCGCGACGAGCATTTCGAGCGCTACGCCACCGACTATAAGAACCTGCAAGAGATGAAGGACCACTACACTCGCGGAGGTCTCGGCGACGGCACTGTCAAAAAGCTGCTCATCAACGTGCTCGAGGAAGAACTCGCACCCATCCGCGAACGCCGTCACGCTTTCGAGCAAGACATTCCCGCCGTGTTCGACATGCTACGCCGCGGCAGCGAAGCCGCTCGCGAAGTGGCTGCACAAACGCTTGCCGAAGTGCGCCGCGCCATGCGCATCAACTATTTCGAAGACGCCGACCTTATTGCCGAACAAGCGAAGAAATTCGCCGCCGGCAAATAGTCACAACTTGCGACAACACAAGACAAAAAACCCCTGCCACACGCGATGTCGGCAGGGGTTTTGTTAGTTTCTAAACCGCGAATGTACTATATCGACAAACGGCGAAGCGTTTCGAGCAGTTCGCGATTGATGGGCTTGTCTTTCTTGATAGCCTTAGTGAAAGGCACATAGACAATTTCGTCGTTGGCAACGCCAATCATCACGTTGCGCTGGTCTTCCATCAAAGCGTCGATAGCAGCAGCGCCCATACGCGAAGCGAGGATGCGGTCGTGAGCCGTCGGCGAGCCACCGCGTTGGAGGTGTCCGAGAATCGACACACGCACCTCGTATTGCGGATATTCGTTCTTAACGCGTTCAGCCAACGCCATAGCGCCACCCGTTACAGGGCTTTCGGCAACGAGCACGATTGACGAGTTTTTGCTCTTACGGAAACCGTTATTGATGAGTTGCTCAAGCTGGTCGACTTCGGTAGAAATCTCGGGAATAATAGCCGCTTCGGCACCGGCAGCGATTGCACCGTTGAGCGCCAAGAAGCCGGCATCGCGACCCATAACTTCGATAAAGAAGAGACGCTCGTGCGATGTCGCCGTGTCGCGAATCTTGTCGACACACTCCATAATGGTGTTCAAGGCGGTGTCGTAGCCGATGGTCGTATCCGTGCCGTAGAGGTCGTTGTCGATAGTTCCCGGCAAGCCGATGATGGGTATATTAAATTCGTTAGCAAAAATACGTGCACCTGTCAGCGAGCCGTCGCCGCCGATTACAACCAACGCATCGATGCCCGCTGCACGCATATTCTCGTATGCCTGCTTGCGGCCTTCTTCCGTGCGAAACTCGGTACAGCGTGCCGTCTTGAGTATCGTGCCTCCCATTTGGATGATGTTCGACACGTTTTGTGTTTTAAACTCAACGATTTCATTAGTCAACAGTCCTCGGTAACCACGATAAATTCCTTTTACCTGAATGCCGCTAAAAATAGCAGAGCGTGTCACGGCGCGTATCGCCGCATTCATTCCGGGAGCGTCGCCTCCCGACGTTAAAATTCCAATACAATTGATAGGCATAGCTTTTTCAACTTTAGTAAATATAGGCTTATACTATCCGCAAAAGTAAGCAAAAAAACTGACAATTGCCATTTCTTGGATTTAAATTTCCTGTTTCGACCAAAAAAAGAGACCGCCCGACTCGGTCAAGCAGCCTCTTATGATAGTTTCCAAGAATGTATTACTTCTTGCAAGTAGCACCCTTCTTGCAGCAGCCTTCAGTCTTCTTGCATGCGCCGTCTTTCTTGCAGCAGCCTTCAGTTTTCTTGCAAGTAGCGTCTTTCTTGCAGCAGCCTTCAGTTTTTGTGCAAGTAGCATCCTTCTTGCAGCAGCCTTCAGTCTTCTTGCATGCGCCATCTTTCTTGCAGCAGCCTTCAGTTTTCTTGCAAGTAGCATCCTTTTTGCAAGTTGCTTCTTTCTTGCAACATTCTTTTTTCTCACATGTTGTGGTTGTAGTTTGAGCAGCCATCGATACGGATGCGCCCAAGCAAATTACAACAGCCAAAATGGCTACGATTAATTTTTTCATCTTTCGTAAATTTAATTTTTCTGATAATTCAAATCTTGCTTTGTCGAGATTAGTCTTCGACGTCAGCGACAAAGTTAGATATAAATACATAAAAATTCCAACACTTTGACGAAAAAATCTAACTACTTTTTAATATTTTTTGCTATTCGGTCCATTGCCTCAAGGCAGTCTTCGTAAGTTCCAAAGGCTGTCAGGCGGAGATAGCCTTCGCCGGCGGGACCGAATCCGGCGCCGGGTGTACCCACGACGTGAGCCTCGTTGAGCAACTTGTCGAAGAATTCCCACGACGAAACGCCGGCAGGCGTTTTCAGCCAAATGTAGGGCGAATTGACGCCGCCATAGGCTTCGAGTCCTACGGCACGCAGTCCGCTGAGCATCGTCGACGCGTTGCGTAGATAGTAGTCGATGGTAGCGCGCACTTGCGCCTTGCCCTCGGGCGTATAGATTGCCTCGGCGGCACGCTGCGTGATGTAGCTTGTGCCGTTAAACTTCGTGCACTGACGGCGATTCCACACGGCGTTGAGCGCCACGCGGCTGCCGTCGGTGGCTTTCACCGTTAGGTCCTTCGGAACGACCGTAAATCCGCAACGCACTCCGGTAAATCCTGCCGTCTTCGAATAGCTGCGAAACTCTACGGCGCAACGGCGTGCCCCTTCGATTTCGTAGATGCTATGCGGCACGTCGGGCTCGGTGATAAACGCTTCGTAAGCGGCATCGAAGAGCAAAAGCGTGTCGTTGGCAAGCGCATAGTCGACCCACTCGGCGAGTTGACGGCGAGTAAGCGTTGTGCCCATCGGGTTGTTGGGATAGCAGAGGTAGACCACGTCGAGTCGGCGGTCGGGAATCTGCGGAGCAAAGCCGTTGTCGGCGGTGCAAGGCAGATAGCACACGTCCGACCAATGCCCGTCGTCGGCAAGCGTTCCGGCGCGTCCGCCCATGACGTTCGAGTCGATGTAGACCGGATAAATCGGGTCGGTGACGCCAACAGTGTTGGCTTGCGAGAGGATGTCGCCGAAGTTGCCCGTATCGCTCTTCGCGCCATCGCTGACAAACACTTCCGACACGTCGATACCGAGCCCGGCATAGTCGTTGTCGACGATGGCTTGACGCAGGAAGTCGTAGCCCTGCTCGGGTCCGTAGCCGCGGAACGTAGCGGCGCAAGCCATCTCGTCGACCGCCTTATGCATCGCTTCGATGCACGCCCGGGGCAACGGGCGCGTTACGTCGCCGATGCCCAAGCGGATTAGACCGACTCCCGGATGTGATGCCTTGAACGCCTCTACGCGGCGCGCTATCTCCGAGAAGAGATAACTTCCCGGCAATTTTAGAAAATTATCGTTGATAAATGCCATAAAATTTATTTTTGATAAGCGTCTTCGTGAACACCGGCAACGGCGCGGCCGCTCGGGTCGTTCAGGTTCTTGAACGATGCATCCCAGGCGAGTGCTTCGGCTGTCGAACATGCCACCGACGGTACCGACGGCACGCTACGCGCTGCGCTTGCGCTCGGAAAATATTCTTCGAAGATGCTGCGATAGTAGTATTCTTCTTTGTTTTGAGGAGGATTGATGGGGAATCGCTCGGCAGCGTGAGCCATCTGCTCGTCGCTGACAGCTTCGGCGGTAATCGCCTTAAGCGTGTCAATCCAGCTATAGCCTACGCCGTCGGAGAATTGCTCTTTCTGGCGCCATGCCACGCTGTAAGGCAGCATATCGGCAAAGGCTTCGCGCACGATGCGCTTCTCGATGGTCTTGCCGGGGCACATCTTCGCCTCCGGATTGAGACGCATCGCCACGTCGAGAAATTCCTTGTCGAGGAACGGCACACGACCCTCAACGCCCCACGCCGAAAGCGACTTGTTAGCGCGCAAGCAGTCGTAGAGATGCAGTTTGGAGAGTTTGCGGACGGTTTCTTCGTGGAAAGCGCGTGCGTCGGGCGCTTTGTGGAAGTAAAGATAGCCACCGAACACCTCGTCGGCACCCTCGCCGCTGAGCACCATCTTGATACCCATACTCTTGATGACGCGCGCAAGCAGATACATCGGCGTCGATGCGCGCACGGTCGTAACGTCGTAGGTCTCGATATAATAGATTACGTCGCGAATGGCGTCAAGACCTTCTTGAATCGTATAGTTTATCTCGTGGTGAACCGTTCCGATGTGGTCGGCAACTTCTTTAGCTTTCGCCAAGTCGGGAGCACCTTTAAGTCCCACAGCGAACGAGTGAAGTTGCGGCCACCACGCATCCTGACGCGAATCGGTTTCGATACGCTTCGAAGCAAACTTTTTGGCAATTGCCGAAATCACCGAACTGTCGAGACCACCCGACAGCAGCACACCGTAGGGCACGTCGCTCATCAACTGACGGCGAACGGCGTCTTCGAGCGCGTCGTGGAGAGTTGCCACGTCGGCTGTGTTGTCTTTCACCGCCTCGTAGTCCATCCAGTCGCGCTTATACCAGCGCACCATCTTGCCCTCGCTGCCCAGGTAGTAATGCCCCGGCAAGAACGGCTCATACTCGTCGCAGAAGCCTTCGAGCGCCTTCAACTCGCTAGCGCAGTAGACGCGTCCCTCGCTGTCATGACCGATATACAACGGAATGACGCCTATCGGGTCGCGCGCAATCAGGAAATCGTCGTTCTCCGCATCGTAGAGCGCAAAAGCGAAGATTCCGCTAATGTCTTCGAGAAACTTTACGCCCTTTTCGCGGTAAAGCGGCAAAATCACTTCGCAATCGCTGCCCGTCTGAAAGTCGTACTTGTCGGCATAGCGGCTACGAATGTCGCGATGGTTATAGATTTCGCCGTTGACGGCAAGCACCTGTTTGCTGCCAGGCGAAAACAGAGGCTGACCGCCACTCTGAGGGTCGACAATCGACAGACGCTCATGCGCCAGGATTGCCGAGCCGCCACAGTAGATGCCGCTCCAGTCCGGACCGCGATGGCGTATGCGTTTCGACATGTCGAGGGCTTTTTTCCTCAACTCTTTTGTTTGCTCTTTTATATTGAATATGGCTACAATTCCACACATAACTGACTATTTTTTTGATAAGAACGAATCGATGTCGGCAGCGGCTTTACGTCCGGAAGCGATGCAGCGAACCACAAGGCTCGCACCCGTTGCGGCGTCGCCGGCTACAAACACGTTGTTGGCAAACTCGGGTTGTGTCGGCTTGAGGAAGCCCATAGCAAGAAGCACCAAATCGGCTTTTATGACTTCTTTCTTGCCGGTAGGTTTCATCGTCGGGCGGCCGCCTTCGGGATTGGGCACCCACTCCACTTCTTCGACCTCAACGCCCGTCACGCGACCGTCTTTTCCGATAAATTTATTCGAGGCAAGGCTCCAACGGCGCTCGCAGCCTTCGAGATGGCTCGAACTCGTCTTGAGCACCATAGGCCACGACGGCCACGGCGTTGCCGGGTTGTTGCCGACCGGCGGCTTGGGCATAATCTCGATTTGTGTCACCGAAGTGGCGCCGTGACGGTTGCTCGTACCGATGCAGTCACTGCCGGTGTCACCGCCGCCTATGACCAGCACACGCTTACCCTTCGCCGAAATGCGTTCTTCCTTCGAGAAAGTCTGTCCGGCGAGAACGCGGTTTTGCTGAGCAAGCATTTCCAAGGCAAAGTGAATACCTTTAAGGTCGCGACCGGGAATGTTGAGGTCGCGTGCCTGCGGTGTGCCGGTGCATATGCAGTAGGCATCGAATCCGTCAGGGAGATTAGTCACATCGATGTCGCTGTTGGTTTTGAAAGTAATACCTTCGGCTTCCATAATGCCTACGCGACGGTCTATAATGGCTTTGTTAAGTTTAAAGTTCGGTATGCCGAAGCGGAGCAATCCGCCGACATATTCAAGGCGTTCGAACACGGTGACGTCGTAGCCGCGATGATTCAACTGGTTGGCGGCGGCGAGTCCTGCCGGTCCCGACCCGATGACGGCTACGCGTTTACCCTTGCGAGGATAAGTCTTCGGCACGACATAGCCTTCGCGGAACGCTGCTTCGGCAATTGCGCCTTCGTCTTCGCGAATGGTCACCGGAGCGTCCATTGTCAGTTTGAGCACGCAACTCTTCTCGCACAATGCCGGGCAGATACGTCCGGTAAATTCGGGGAAGTCGTTGGTCGTGGTAAGTATTTCGTAAGCCTCTCTCCATTTGCCCTTGTAGAGCGCATCCTGGAATTCGGGAGGACGATTGCCCAGCGGGCATGCCCAGTGGCAGAAGGGCACGCCGCAGTCCATGCAGCGCGACGCCTGTTGGCGGCGCTCCGACGTGTTGAGGGTCTGTTCTACTTCGCCGAAGTCGGCAATGCGGTCGTGTATCGGGCGATAGCCTGCTTCTTGGCGCGGTATGGTGAGGAATGCTTTAGGGTTTCCCATAATGATATCTTTGTTTCAAAATGATTGACATATAAATTAGTAATCTCGTTGCACTTCGGCAATCTTTTGACGCAGTTTGCGCATCTGCTCTTCAGCAAGCACGCGCTTGTATTCGATTGGCGTCACTTGGATAAACTCGTCGATGTAGCGGTTCCAGTTGTCGAGCATCGTGCGCGCTATCTGCGACCCCGTGTAGAGGTAGTGCTGACGCACCAGTTCGTGCAACTCTTTGCGTGCCGTCGAGTCTTCGAGCAGCGACAGTTCCACCATTTCCATGTTGCAGAAATAGTCGAAATTGCGGTTGCGGTCCCAAACGTAAGCCACGCCGCCACTCATACCTGCCGCAAAGTTGCGACCCGTATCGCCGAGCACAACAACGCGTCCGCCGGTCATATATTCGCAGCAGTGGTCGCCCACGCCTTCGACAACGGCAATTGCGCCGGAATTGCGCACGGCGAAACGCTCGCCGACCATGCCGTTGATATAGACCTCGCCCGACGTTGCTCCGTAGAGGATGGTGTTGCCGGCTATGGTGTTCTTTTCGGCGTCGAAGTTGCTGCGTACCGGCGGCTGAACGCTGATACGTCCGCCCGAAAGTCCTTTACCCAGATAGTCGTTGGCTTCGCCTTCGAGCTTGAAGTTGATGCCGTGAGCAAGGAATGCGCCGAAACTTTGTCCTGCCGAGCCTTTAAACTTGACGTTGATGGTCTGCTCGGGAAGTCCGGCGTTTCCGTAACGCATGGCAACGGCTCCCGAAAGCATTGCTCCGACCGAGCGGTCTGTGTTGGCAATGGCATACTCGAGCGACACCTCTTTTTGGTTCTCCAAAGCGTCGGCGGCTGCCGATATCATCGCCACATCTTTAACGGTATCAATGTCGTGACGTTGTTCCATCACGTTGTGAACGGCTGCCGTGCCGGGAACGCGGTAGAGCATCTTCGAGAAGTCGAGCAACGACGCTTTCGAGCCGGGTGCGGTCGGTTTGAGTTCGATGAGTTCGGTATGGCCAACGATGTCGTCGAAACGACGATAACCCATTTCGGCAAGATATTCGCGTACCTCTTGCGCCAAGAAACGGAAGTAGTTGACTACATATTTATAATGTCCGCGGAAATGTTCGCGAAGTTTGGGGTCTTGGGTTGCAACGCCCACCGGACACGTGTTTTGGTGACATTTGCGCATCATCACGCAGCCAAGCACGATGAGCACGGTTGTTCCGAAGCCGAACTCCTCGGCGCCGAGCAACGCCATCGACACGATGTCGCGACCGGTCTTGAGTTGACCGTCGGTCTGCAAGCGCACCTGACCGCGAAGCCCGTTGAGCACCAGCGTCTGCTGCGTTTCGCTCAAGCCGATTTCCGGCGAGATGCCCGCATAGCGCATCGACGATGCCGGCGATGCTCCCGTACCGCCTTCAGCACCCGAGATTACTATCAAATCGGCTTTCGCCTTAGCCACTCCGGCTGCGATTGTACCCACGCCGCTTTCGGCTACGAGTTTAACGCTGATTTTCGCCTTCGGGTTGACGTTCTTGAGGTCGAAGATGAGTTGTGCAAGGTCTTCGATTGAATAGATGTCGTGGTGCGGCGGAGGCGAAATCAACGAAATGCCGGGTATCGAGTGACGTGTCTTGGCAATGATTTCGTTAACCTTAAAACCCGGCAATTGACCACCCTCGCCGGGTTTTGCGCCTTGTGCAACCTTGATCTGTATTTCTTCAGCATTTACGAGATATTCTGTCGTCACGCCGAAACGTCCCGATGCGATTTGCTTGGTCTTGCTCGAGAGCGACACACCGTCGACGTCAGCCGTAAAGCGGTCGCTATCTTCACCGCCTTCACCGGTATTACTGCGTGTGCCAAGCTCGTTCATCGCCAGAGCGAGCGCTTCGTGAGCCTCTTTCGAGATGGCGCCGAACGACATCGCTCCCGTCACGAAATGCTTGACGATGCTCTCTACCGGCTCAACCTCGTCGATGCTTATCGGATTGCGCTTGAACGTGAAGAAGTCGCGCAAGAATATCGGTTGTTCCTTGCCGTCGACCGCTGCTGTAAATTCTTTAAACTTCTTGTAGCTACCCAGTCGCGTTGCAAGTTGCAGTGTCGAGATTGTTTCGGGATTCCATGCGTGCTTTTCGCCGTCTTTGCGGAACGAGAATTGCCCGATGTGAGGCAGCACGGCGTCGTCGGCACAAGCATAGCCGGCGTCGTGGAATTTGATATAGTCGCGAGCAATCTGCGCAAGATGTATACCGCCGATGGTCGACGACGAGGTGCCGAAGTACGACTTGAGCAAATCGTCGCTCAAACCAATCGATTCGAAAATCTTTGCACCGCGGTAAGAACGGATGGTGCTGATGCCCATCTTGCTCATTACCTTATACAAGCCTTTGCAGATGGCTTTTATATAGTTTTTCTCGGCTGTTTCGTAGTTCATCTGCACATCGCCGCGAGCCACCAAATCGTCGAGCACGGCAAACGCCATATACGGGCAGATTGCGCTCGCACCGTAGCCGAGCAAGAGGGCTGCGTGCATCACCTCGCGGATTTCACCGCTCTTGACAATCAACGCCGTTTGCACACGTTTTTGCACCGAAATCAGGTGATGGTGCACGGCGCTCACTGCCAGCAACGACGGTATCGCAGCGTGTGTCTCATCGACTCCGGCATCGGTCAGCACGATATAGTTGACGCCCTCGTCGACCGACTCTTCCGCCTTGCGGCACAGGTTGTTTATGGCTTCGCGAAGCGCAGCCTCGCCGCCGGCAACGTCGAACAGCATCGGCAGTTGAACGGTGTTGAAGCCCTTATAGCGAATGTTGCAAAGTATGTCGAGTTGGGTGTTTGTAAGCACGGGATGCGGCAGGCGCACCATCTTGCAGTGCGTTTCGTTGGGCACGAGAATGTTCATACCAACGGCACCGATATATTCGGTAAGCGACATCACGAGTTCCTCGCGAATCGGGTCGATTGCCGGGTTGGTAACCTGCGCAAACTGCTGGCGGAAATAGTTGAACAAAATCTGCGGCTTCTCCGAAAGCACGGCGAGCGGCGTGTCGTTACCCATCGATGCTGTCGGCTCTGCGCCGTTGACACACATCGGCGTGATTGTGCGCTCGATGTCTTCGCGCGTAAAGCCGAAGATGCGCAACATCTTGGCGTAGTCGGGCACACGGTTCTCCACCTTACGACCGCTGCGAAGCGTATGCAGTTCGATACGGTTGGTCGACAGCCACTGGCGATAAGGACGCGCTGCAGCGAGTTGCTCTTTGAGTTCGCCGTCGTAGTAGATTTTACCTTCCTGAGTGTCGATGAGCAGAATCTTGCCGGGCTGCAAACGACCTTTCTGCTTGATTTCGCCGGGCTCAAAACTGATAACGCCGGCTTCGGAAGCCACGACCATCATATCGTTTTTCGTTATCAGATAGCGCGCCGGGCGCAATCCATTACGGTCGAGCATACCTCCGGCAAAACGTCCGTCGCTGAAGAGCAACGCTGCCGGTCCGTCCCACGGCTCCATCAAGATGGAATGATATTCGTAGAATGCCTTGAGGTCTTCGCTTATCGGATTCTTGTCGTTGAACGACTCGGGCACGAGCATTGCCATAGCGTGCGGCAGGCTCAATCCCGACATAACGAAAAATTCGAGGACGTTGTCGAGCGACGCACTGTCGCTCATGTTTGGCTGAATGATGGGGCGAATCTTCTTGATGTCGCCCAGAGCCGGTGTCGACAGCACGCTCTCGCGCGCCTCCATCCATGCGCGGTTGCCGCGGATGGTGTTGATTTCGCCGTTGTGCGCCAACAAGCGGAACGGTTGAGCAAGGCTCCATGTGGGGAACGTGTTGGTGCTGAAACGCGAGTGAACTACCGCCAAGCCGCTCGTAAAGTACGGCTGCGTCAGGTCGGGATAGTATTCGCGAAGTTGCATCGACGACAACATTCCCTTATAGACAATGTTTTTGCTCGACAACGAACAGATATAGAAATCTTTGTTGTCGATGCGATTTTCTATTTTCTTACGAATTGTATATAACGTACGGTCGAAACCTTCGACATCGGTCACGCCGGTGATAAACACTTGCTTGATGTCGGGCTCGGTGGCAAGCGCATCCTTGCCAAGTATCGACGAATTGACAGGCACATTACGCAGGTGCATCAGCGTCAAACCTTCGCGCTCGATTTCTTCAATCATCACGCTCAGTATCTGCGATTGCTCCTTCTCGTCTTTCGGCAAAAATATCAAACCGGTACCGTATTTACCTTTCTCCGGCACGGGGATGCCTTGCAGAAGGATAAACTCATGCGGTATCTGCAAAAGAATGCCGGCACCGTCGCCGGTCTTGTTGTCGGCGCCCTCGGCACCGCGATGCTTCATGTTTTCGAGCACTTTCAACGCCTGGTCGACAAGTTCGTGCGACTTATCGCCATGAATGTTGACAAGCATTCCTACTCCACACGCATCGTGTTCGTTTTCTGAATCGTATAGCCCCGCACGGCGAGGCTGAAACAGCGACAAATCTTGCACCTTTCCCGGCGCAGTTTTCCCTGAAGCGGCAGGATTCTCTTTCATATTCTTTCCTGTTTTGGTTTATTACTTTCAATTTACGCCGCAAAGATACAAATAACTTTCGTTTTTTAATATAAAATTCCGAAAAATTTTCTTTTTGCTCGAAATTTTCTGTTTTGTTGGAAATTTGCCAACATATAAAACACCTAATTAATGCACAAAAAAAGACTGCCCCGAATTCGCATCCGAAGCAGCCAGGTTTTTAATTTTAAAGATGTTAAACCCTATTTGTTCTATAGTAATGAAATAGATTATCTACAGCATTTGCTAATCATCACTTTCTTCAAAGTCTCGTCGTCGACCGACTTGAAGTTCTTGTAAGTAGCGGGATAACCTGTTACGGTTACGCTCTTGATTTTCTTACCTGTCAAACCTGTTCTTACGTACACCTCTTGTTGCGATTCAACGAGAACGTCAGCGTTGCCATTCATGCGGAGTGCCTCTGCAACTGCGGCAGCCTTAACATTCTTCTCACCGCCACGACGTACTTGCTTCGACGGATAGTAAGTGTAAGAGATTTTTGTTTTTTGAACATCGAGGTCAGCTGTTACTGCAGCTTCGATAGGAGCGCTAATCTGACGAGTGGTCGATGTCTTGTGAACTGTTTTGCACGATGCGCAAAGTAGGAGTAATCCTGCAAAAAATACAACTTTCTTCATAGTACTTAAAAATTTACACATAGCCGAACAAACATTTACGCTTCAACCGACTTCGGCTAATAGCCGGCTGAATTCACCTACAAATATAAAACGTCTCCGGCGGTTTTGCAAATCCCGACAGCCGCCGACAAGGCATTTCAAGCCGTTTTTCAGCGGTCGAAAACCTCAAATAGTTGCACGTATTCGACAAATAAGCCGCCAAGGAAATCAAATAATCACGAATTTCGCCTTTCCGCAAAAAATCGAAAAAAAATTCAAAATTCACATCGAAAAGCACTAAAAAACTTGCAAAACGAAAACAAAAGCATTACCTTTGCATCGACAATTTCCACCACGCCTCTTTCTAATGCGTACCAGGGTGGAACTTTTGCTTTTTATACGCTTATACCTTTCGCCTTTCCGCAAAAAATCGAAAAAAATTTCTATCTCAGCGTGACGACGGTGATGCCGGCGCCGCCGAATTGGATATGCTCATCGCGGTACGAGTGCACGTCGGCTGACGCATTGAGATACTCGCGAATACGCTGGCGCAAGATGCCGAATCCGGTGCCGTGAAGGATGCGCACTTCGCCGATGCCGAACTGCACGGCGTCGTCGATAAAGTACGAAACGGCTTGGATTGCCTCGTCGGCGCGCATGCCGCGAACGTCGATTTCCTGCTTGAAGTTGAGCTGCCGGCTACGCGCATCGTCGCTCACCGAAGCCGTCACCGCCGACTTGCTTGCCGCCGTGGCGGTCTCTTTGCGGATGGTCTTTTTGAGTTTGTCGAGTTTGACAGTCGAGAGGAAATTGCCTATAGCCACCGTTGCCGTATTGCGGTCGATAGCGGTTATGCGACCCACGGAGTTACTGCCATCGATGGTCACGTTGTCGCCCACGGCAAGGCTCTCGACGGGCTGCTCAACAGGCTTCTTCGGCTGTTTCTTTTTTGGACGAAGACGCGCTTTGAGTTCGCGAATGGTCTCGTCGTCGGTTTCGCCCTCGGCAAGTCGCTGCTTGAGTTCGTCAATCTGACGGCGAATGAGTTTCGTCTGCTCCTTTTCGGCTTGGGCGCGCTTGATTTCGTGGATGGCGTTTTCGATGGAAGCGTTGCTGGTCGACACGATTTCTTTAGCCTCCGACTTCGCTTCGTGGATTATGCGGCGACGCTCCTCGACGAGTTTTTCGATGTCTGCCTCATAGCGTTCCACTACGGCGTCGAGGCGCTTGCGCTCGCGGCGAATTTCGTCGCGCTTCGCCTCCCAATACTTGCGGTCACGCGCAATGTCCATCAGATATTTATCCAAATTGATATAATCGCTGCCGACAATCTCTTCGGCATAACTCAGTATTTCGGCGGGAATGCCGATTTTCTTAGCAATTTCGATAGCAAACGAACTTCCCGGCGTGCCTATCGACAGCTGGAAGAGCGGCTGCATTTTCTGACGGTCGTAGAGCATAGCGCCGTTGACGATGCCGGGAGTAGAATTGGCGAAGTTTTTAAGATTTTGGTAGTGCGTCGTAATCACGCCGTAGACGCCTAATTCGTTGAGTTTGCGGAGCACGGCTTGAGCGAGTGCGCCACCGATTTGCGGCTCCGTACCGCCGCCGAATTCGTCGATGAGCACCAGCGTATGGTCTTTGCCGTGCTGCATAAAGAGTTTCATGTTCGACAGGTGCGAGCTGTAGGTACTCAGTTCGTTTTCTATCGACTGTTCGTCGCCGATTTCGATGAATATACTATCAAAAATGCCGAAATGCGAGTTTCCGTAGACGGGCGGCAGCAGTCCGCATTGGAGCATATATTGCACAATACCTACCGTCTTGAGGCACACCGACTTACCTCCGGCATTCGGTCCGGAGATGAGCAGAATGCGGCTATCGCCGGTGAGGCGTATGTTGAGCGGCACGGTGGGCTTGCCCAACTTGTTGAGCGAGAGCAACAGCACGGGATGCTTGGCGCCGTACCATTCGATTTCGGGACGGCGACCGATGTGCGGCATTTCCGCGCCGAGTTCGTCGGCAAAGAGTGCCTTTGCGCGGATAAAGTCGAACACGCCGATGATGCGATAGAATGCCGCCAGTTCGGGCAATGCCGGGCGGATTGTGTCTGTGATTTCGGTGAGAATTCTGACGATTTCGCGACGAATGTCCGACTCGAGTTCTCTGATTTTATTGTTTTTTTCGACGATTTCCGCCGGCTCGATAAAGAAAGTTTTTCCCGTTGCCGACTCGTCGTGAACGATTCCGGCAACGCGGCGCTTGTTCATTGCCGACACGGGCAGAACGAGCCGTCCGTCGCGAATCGCCGGTGTGGCGTCGGCATCGAGTATGCCTTCGTTTTTGTAGCGCGACAACACGCGCGAGAGCAGTCCGTTGATGCTGTTGGAGGTCGACGCCAACGACGAGCGCAACTCGCGCAACTGCGGCGATGCCGAGTCTTTGACTTCGCCGAAACGGTCGAGCGTACGGTCGATGGTTGCCACTACGTCGGGGAACAGGCTGAGCGACTCGGCAAGACGCCACAACTCGGGATAAGCCCGACGGCGCTCTTCTGTGAAAAAGTCGTGAATTTCGATGGCTGAACGCAGCGTTTTGCCGAGATTGAGCAACTCCGTTTCGGTCAGATAAGTGCCGGCGACGCGCGTACGCTCAAGCTCTTCGCGAAGGTCGAACACCGCGCCGTTGGGCATCGCATCGCCGCGATTGAGGATGGTTTTATATTCGTTGACCTGACCGATAAGGGTGCGAATGAGGTTATAGTTGGTCGTAAACGCCATCGTGCGACATTTCTCCTTGCCGAGATTGTTGTCGCAGAGTTCGGCAACGTGCGCTCGCACTGCCGTAAAGCCTAACTTTTGCTCTATATTTTCGGGATAATTCACGCGTATTTCTTCTTTTCGGCAAAATTACAAATATCCTCTAAGATACGCAAACGCGCGCCTCGGTCACTCGTGCCTCAACATCTGCTGAACGGCATAGACCGGCACAACGTCGACTTCCGCGCGGCATAGTCGAGATGCAAGGAAATAACAACAATTTTAAGCCCTCAAAGTTATATTTTATATATCACTGACAATCAGATGATTAACGCGCAAATTTGTCGAAATCCGACAAATAATTATGCCTATTTTTGTCGAAATCCGACAAATAATCGCAAAAAAAAGATGCGCCCCGGTGTGGAGCGCATCTCTATTTTATGCTATTGTCGTCGATTAGCGAACAACAACTTTAGCAACAGTGTTAGCAACCTTTACAAGGTAGAAACCTGCGGGTACGTTAACTGTCGACTCACCGGCTGCTACGTTAGCCGATTTAACGAGTTGACCTGCTGCGTTGAATACGTTAACCTTAGCGGCTGCGTTAACCGATACTGCGATACCGTTAGCAGTTGCGTGGATGCCGTTAGCAGCAGCGATTGCGCTTACACCACCGTCGGGGTTCGGAACGCATGCAGCGTCTTTGAACTCGATAGGATAAACTTGGATAGTTGCAGGATTTTCACCCTTTTGATAGATAGCAACAGCAGCGATTACGTCATAAGTACCATCTTCGGGAACAACAACGTCGGTCCAACCCTTTTGAGTGTAGTAAGGAATAGAGCCACCGTCAGAAGCCAAAGTCTTGTCGGCAACTGTCAAAGTTACGTTGTCGAGATAAACGACTTTGTTCATATCAGCAGCTGTGATGTCGCCGGGTTTCATAACCAAGTCGGGAACAGAAACTTTCGAAGTTGCTGCAGCAAATGTTGTTTCGTCGGGATAAGACATTTCGTAAAGACCATTGTAGTTTACGAAGCTACCTTGGATACCTGCCGGGATTACGTCACCAATGTTGTAAGCCGGAACTTTGTTGCCGTAGATAAGCATAGCGCCACCTGCGTTATCCTTAACATATGTGTAGCTCGGCATTTGTTTTACAACGGTTACGGGGAATGTCCACTTGTAAACTACAGAAGTAGATGCTTGAGATTCGCCTTCCATGATGAATTCGTCGATGCTACCTACTTCTACGGGCGCTGCAATTACGTAAGTTGCAGTTGCAACGTCGCTGTTGTCAAGACCGTCAGCCTTTGCATAAGCTGTCAAAGTGTGTGTACCAACTGCAGAAATAGCGATTGCTTCTGCGTAAGTAGTTTCAGCACCACCGTCGAGAGTGTAAACGATTGTTGCACCGCTTGTAGTTGTCGTAAGTTCAACATTTACGGGCGAATAGTAAGTACCTTCGGCAACGCTGAATTTCGGAGTTTCGCACTTGGTAACTATCGGTGCAGAGCCACCTTCGTAAGTTACTGTAATGGTACGGATGTGGAATTGCGGCCACTTTCCGGCTGCGTTTTTTGCGTTGTTGATAGTAATCTTAACTGTTTCAACACCTGTGCCTGTCCATTGCGCAGTATATTTAACATTCTCATCTTCTGAAGCACCTGCCGGGTCGGCTGTGAATGAACCTGAAGATGTTGTATAACCGGAGTCATCGTCTGCTACAGCATAACTGTAGTCACGAAGGGTCATATCGATTTGTGTAATCTTACCACCTGCGGGAGCGGCTACTGTGATTGAGTTACCTGCGTAGCAACGAACTGCAGTACCTGTTGTGTAGTACTTAGGAGGGTTGGCACCATCTTCCTGTGCGAGTGTAACACTAACGCCTTCGGCTGTTGTATTGACAACACCGTTCAAGTCAGTCTGATTTTCAAGGTCTAAAGCGGTATAGTCAAGCGTGCTGGTTGCAGCGCTGACCGTCATTGCGGCTACTAAAGCCATTGTAGAAAGTAAAAATTTCTTCATAATGAAAAATATTTAAGTTTATAGGTTTTTGCGCAAAAATAGAAATAAAAAATCAACCTGCAAAATAATAATTGTGAAAATTTCGTTACGCGTTTTTTTCGTCGCTAATCTATCGGTTTTTGTGCTGATTTATAAGACAAACGCCATAGAAAACGGCAATCTATTTGCATACCGGAACAAGTTTTTCGGCGAAAAATTTGCCTGCGCTCGTTTTGACTTGTAACTTTGCAGATATGAAAAGAACAATTATCATAGCAGAAGCCGGCGTAAACCATAACGGCAATTTCAAACTTGCGCTCGACATGGTCGACGCTGCTTGCCGCGCCGGTGCCGACTACGTAAAATTTCAAACGGCGAAGCCCGAATTGGTCATCTCGACATTCGCGCCCAAAGCCGAATACCAAAAAGAAACTACCGGCGAGGCTGAAAGTCAGTTGGAGATGTGCAAAGCCATCCACCTGCCGCTTACCGACTACAAGCCGCTGAAAGACTACTGCGACATGATGGGCATCGGATTCCTCAGCACGCCGTTCGACTTGGTTTCTATCGACGTTCTCGAGCCGCTCGCTATGGACTACTACAAGATTCCGTCGGGCGAAATCACCAACTTGCCCTATCTGCGCAAGATTGCCGCGCTCGGCAGACCGGTGATAATGTCGACCGGGATGAGCGAAATCGACGAAATCGAGCAGGCGCTCGACGTGCTTACCCGTGGCGGATTGAACCGCGACGACATCATCGTGCTCCACTGCAACACGCAGTATCCCACGCCGATGCACGACGTCAACCTGCGCGCGATGCTCGACATCCGCGACCGCTTGGGCGTGCGCGTGGGCTACAGCGACCACACTCGCGGCATCGAAGTGCCTATCGCCGCCGTGGCGCTCGGCGCGGAAGTCATCGAAAAGCATTTTACGCTCGACCGCAACATGACAGGTCCCGACCATAAGGCAAGTCTCGAGCCTGACGAACTCAAAGCGATGGTCGACGCCATTCGCAACATCGAATCGGCTCTCGGCGACGCCGACAAGCACGTATCGCCCTCGGAGCGCCCCAACATCGTGGTGGCGCGAAAAAGCATCGTCGCCGCCCGATCGATTGCCGCCGGAGAGGTGCTCTCCGAAGAAAATATCACCGTAAAGCGCCCCGGCAACGGCATTTCGCCGATGCGTTGGGACGAGGTAATTGGAACTAAGGCTATTCGCGATTTCGGCTACGACGAACTTATTGAAATATGAGAAAAGTATGCATCGTCACCGGCACTCGCGCCGACTGGGGCTTGCTCAGCGGCATCGCTAAGGCGCTCGACGCTCGCAGCGACGTCTGCCTGCAAATCGTGGTCACAAATATGCACCTGTCGGCGAAATTCGGCAACACCGTCAACGAGATTCTCGACGCCGGGTTGACCGTGACGCGCCGCGTGCCCATCGACACCGACGCGGAAGGACCGACAGCCACGGCAACCGCTATGTCGCAGTGCCTCAAAGGCATGGCGGAAGCCTTCGCCGAACTACGTCCCGACGTGCTCGTCATCCTCGGCGACCGCTTCGAGATGCTCGCCACGGCAAGCGCTGCCCTGGTGATGCACATTCCCGTCGTACACATTGCCGGCGGTGCAATCAGCGAAGGTGCATTCGACGAAAGCATACGCCACGCCATCACCAAGATGAGCCACATCCACCTGGTCGAAACCGAAGCCTATCGCCGTCGCGTCGTCCAACTCGGCGAAGACCCGCGTCGCGTCATCAACACCGGCGCTATCGGCGTCTACAACATACGCCACGTCCCGCTGATGACCGCCGCCGAACTCGAAGAAAGCCTCGGCACCGACATCCCCTGCAAATCGTTGCTCGTCACCTTCCACCCGGCGACGCTCGACGCCGAATCGCCCGTCGACCAATGCCGCAACCTGCTGGACGCGCTCGACTGTTATCCTGACTACAAAGTGATTTTCACCTACCCCAACAACGATACGCAAAGCAGCCAAATCATCAGCCTCATCAACGACTACGTCGACCGCAACCGTCATCGCTGCGCCGCCTTCGCCTCGCTGGGCATGCGTCGCTATCTGTCGGCACTGCGCTGCGTTGCTGCCGTTGTAGGCAACTCGTCGAGCGGAATTGTCGAAGTGCCATCGTCGGGCATCCCCACGCTCAATATAGGCATCCGCCAACGCGGTCGCATCGCCGCCGAATCGGTGGTCAATTGCGGCACGTCGCGCGAGGAAATCGTTAGCGGACTCGCCACAGTGCTTTCGCCCGAGATGCAACTCAAGGCTAAAACCGTCGTCAACCCCTACGAAAAGCCCGACACGCTCGACCTAATGGTTAAAGCAATCGCCGAAACGCCTCTCGAAGGTATTCTCGTCAAACCTTTTTACGACATAAATCAATGAAAACTTTATACGTCATCCCCGCTCGCGGCGGTAGCAAAGGCATTCCGCACAAAAACATCAAGCCCCTGGCAGGCAAGCCGTTGATTGGCTATTCTATCGACGTTGCCCGTCAACTTGCTGACGACGCCGACATCTGCCTGACCACCGACGACCCGGAAATCGCCCGCACGGCGGAAACTATGGGTCTGAACGTGCCGTTTCTGCGTCCGGCAAGCCTCGCCACCGACACCTGCGGAACCTACGAAGTGCTCATCCACGCGCTCGACTTCTACCGCGACCGCGGCATCGACTACGACACGCTCGTGCTGCTGCAACCGACGTCGCCGATGCGCACCGCCGACGACGTACGCGCCGCGCTGGCTCTCTATTCGCCCGACATCGATATGGTGGTTACCGTCAAAGAAGCCGCGTCAAACCCCTACTACAACTGCTACGAGACCGACAACGACGGATTTCTGCACATCTCAAAAGGCAACGGCGGCTATACCCGCCGGCAAGATGCGCCAAAGGTGTGGGAATATAACGGCGCCGTATACGTCATCAACGTAGAGTCGTTGCGACAAATGCCGCTGTCGGCTTTCACACGTCGACGCATGTCGGTGATGCCCGCCGAACGAAGCGTCGACCTCGACACGCCCATCGACTGGCTTATCGCCGAGAAACTTATCGAAAAGAATCTATAAACAGTATATTATGAAACATCTTGCTACACTCGCAATCGTCTGTCTCGCCTCGCTCTTCGCCGGAGCGCAGACTATGGTAATTTACCCGAAATCGGGCGACCCGATAGAGTACAAAGTCAGCGAAATCAACAACATCAAATTCTTACCCGCCGAAGCCGAAACGCCTGCCGACGAAATAACCGTCAGCGAACTGCATTGCATGCGCAACGACCTCGACATCTACGGCAAGCTCTATCGTCCGGCATCGGTTGCCGCCGACGAAAGTATTCCGACGGTGATTCTCAGCCACAGCGCAAACCTCACCGCCGACGCCATGAACGCCTACGCAACGGCTGTGGCTAAGGCAGGATTCTGCGCATACGCATTCGACTTCTGCGGCGCTTGCGACGATTCGCGCAGCGGCGGCTCGACCGACGAAATGACCCCGTTCACCGAAGTCGACGACCTCAAAGCGGTGATTGCAACGCTCAAGACTACCCCCGGCGTCAAAGCCGACCGAATCTGCTTGCTCGGCTCGTCGATGGGCGGACTGGTCTCTGCACTTACCGCCGAAGACAGTTCGCTCGAAATCGCCGGACTTATCCTATTCTACCCGGCGTTCAACATCCCCGACTTGGTGGCTATGATGGATAAATATGGCGGCGGAAGTTTCGGCGGCATGGGCTACAGCGAAGCGTTCTGCAGTTCGATGCGCGGCTACGACGTATACGCCAACATCGGCACTTTCGCACGAAAAGTGCTCATCCTGCACGGCTCGGAAGATATGATTGTAAAAATTTCTTACTCCGAAAAAGCGGTCGAAACCTACCATGACGCAACGCTCGTAACCATCGACGGCGCAAACCACGGCTTCAACGCCGACAACCTCGGCAGTTTCGGCTCAATGGGCGGCAGCACCACCGACTACGACTCAATCGTCATACCGCACGTCGTCGACTACCTCAACACTTATCTAAAATAAGGAATTGGGGATTGGAAACAGGGAATAGAAAACAGAGGATAGAAAACAGGAAACAGAGGATAGGAAACAGAGGATAGGAAACAGAGGATAGAAAACAGAGGATAGAAAACAGAGGATAGGAAATAGGAGATAGGAAACAGAGGATAGAAAACAGAGGATAGAAAACAGAGGATAGGAAACAGAGGATAGGAAACAGAGGATAGGAAACAAAGGATAGAAAACCGGTTTCTGATTTCCTATTTCCAATCCCCTGTTTCCTATTTCCTATCCCCTATTTCCTATTTCACCTTCCAGACGAACATACGGTCGCTTGGACGCACCTTTTCGTCGACGCGGATAGAGAATCGGTCGCCTTTGACAGCCTTTTCGACGGGCTTAAGGTCGACGCGGATTTCTTCGACCTTCATAATAATCGCCCCGGTGGTCGGACCGGTGATTACCACCTCGTCACCGACGTGCAGTTCGCCGTTTTCCATCAGAAATTCGGCAACGCGGATGTTCGAGAAGTAGCGCACGCCCTTTGCGGCATAGACCTTGACGCGCGTCGCCGACGAGCCATACTTCCACGTCCATTCGCCCAAGCGTTGACCCAGATAGTAGCCGTTCCAGAAGCCGCGATTGAACACCTTCGCCAGACGAGCATCCCAGTCGGCGATTTTCTCGTCGCCGTAAGTGCCGTCAAGATATGCACAAATCGCCTCGTTGTAGCATTGCACCACTGTGCGAACGTATTCCGGACCGCGAGCGCGTCCTTCGATTTTGAACACGCGAACGCCCGAATCTATCATTTTATTCAGGAAATGTATGGTTTTCAGGTCTTTAGGCGACATGATATACTTATTATCGACAGCCAATTGGTCGCCGGTTTCGAGGTCGGTCACCTCGTAGCCGCGCCGACAAATCTGCGTGCATGCGCCGCGATTGGCTGACGAATTCATCTCGTGCAGACTCAGATAGCATTTGCCCGACACCGCCATACACAGCGCGCCGTGGCAGAACATCTCGATGCGTACCGGCTTGCCGTGCGGACCGCAGATGCCTTCGCGGCAGATTGTATTGTAGATGCCCGACACTTGGTCGAGATTGAGTTCGCGCGCCAGAACCACCACGTCGGCAAACTGCGAATAGAAACGCAATGCCTCTGAATTCGACACGTTCAATTGCGTTGAGATATGCACCTCCACGCCGATTTGACGTGCATAAGTGATTGCCGCCATGTCGCTGGCAATAATAGCCGACAACTTCGCCTCGCGAGCCGCATCGACGATGTGATGCATCAGTTCGATATCCTCGTCGTAGACCACCGTATTGACCGTCAGATAACTCTTCAGCCCGTGCTCATTGCATACGCGCGCAATCTCGTGAAGGTCGTCGATAGTGAAATTTATCGACGAACGAGCACGCATATTCAAGCCCTCGATACCGAAATATATAGCATCGGCGCCGCCTTGAATAGCCGCGTAGAGCGACTCCCACGACCCGACAGGCGCCATTATCTCAAACTCTTTTCTATCCATAAATCTGTCGATTCGTTTTACGACCACAAAGTTACAACCATTTCAACGAAATTCAAAATCACACCGACTCCCCCGAAAATACGGGTCGGCGGAGGATCAACCCCCACCGACCCGAAAGCGAGATTTTTAGAATATTTGATAGATGTACTTAGTCTTTCAAATCGCGTTTGCATTTCGAGTCGCAGCAACCTTTCTTATGGGGCTGCTTTTGCTTGTCTTTACCCGACTTGCGCTTGTTCATCTCGTTGCGCATCCTTTCGTAACCTTTCTTCTCCCTTTCATACATTTGCTGTATTTGGCGAGGCGAAAGAGTTTTGCGGAATTTCTTATAATACTTTTCGCGAACACTGATAATTTGCTTACTCATCGCAAACCGGTTAAGAATATCCTGCTCGATTTCGTCGTCGGTCATCTCGCTGCGTTTCTTCTTTTCGCGCTTGCCATACTTGTCGCGAGCCGCTTTTAGTTCGTCTTGATACGACTTATAGGTTTCGGTGAACGACTTAGCCTTTGCATCGTCGAGTTTGAGGTCGCTAACAATGTCCTTGCATTGACATTCAACGATTTGTTCGTACGTTGGGCGCTGCTTACCGTTGTCGTCGGCGCGTGCCGTCAGGCTGCACGCAAGAAGCAGGCAAAGAGTTGCGAATGTTGCTAAATGTTTCATAATTAGTTAGTTTTATTGTTCGTCAAAATAGATATCACTCTCAGCGAAAGCCACCCATTGTTGGAGCTCTTCGTCGGTCATATACTTCTCCGGCGCTTCGGCAATTTGTTGGAGAGTAGTCGCACTAAGGTCGTCGCTTGCTGCACTGCGAAGCGAATAGCCCGCAGCAACCACAATGGCAACGACAGCCGCCGCCGATGCCGTCAGCCGAACGATGCGCAAGCGCCGACGTCGGCTAATCTCTACGCGTATGCGCTCCCCGGCTTGCTCGAAAAAGCCCTCGGGCACCGTGTAAGGAGTGCGCTTGTCGATTATATTCTTCTCACTCATAATCCTATCATATTATTCATTCAACAAATACTTCTCAATCTTCTCTTTTGCATTGTGGTAAGCCACCTTCAACGTTGCCGGCGACGCGCCGGTAATTTCGCCGATTTCCTCATACGACAACTCATCGTAGTAGCGCAGGTTGAACACCGTTCGTTGCTGGCGGCTGAGCGTCAACAAAGCGCGCTGAAAGTCGACCGCCATCTTATCGTCGTAGTCAACGTAGTCCGACTCCATAAGCCGCGATTGCAACGCCTCATCACCATCGACCTGCGACAGCGGCGTCTCGCGCCGTCGGCTCAAGAACCGCAGACACTCGTTAGTGGCTATGCGGTAAATCCACGCACGCAGCGACTTGACATCATTCAACCCCGACAAGCCTTGATAGACCTTGATAAACGTCTCTTGCAGGACGTCGGCGGCATCATCGGGGTCGACAACCATGCGACGTATGTGCCAATATATCGGCTTTTGATAGTCCGCCAGCACCGTCTCAAACGCCGGCAGATCATTTCTTTTATGTAGTCGCAATAGTTTCATTAATGTAGTCGCAATAGTTTAATTAATCATGTCGCTTATACCCATTAGAACCGCCAAACCCCGAAAAGTTAAGACCCCGCCATATAAAAAATGTTAATCACCAAAACCAAAGCTTTCCAATTATTATTGTCAGAAACTTACGATGGTAAAAAGAGACGCTTCTCCAATTGAGGGTGTATCAAAATTAGGTGCATCCTCTTTTGCTAACATGTTGTAAAACATAAAACAAAGCCGAGGCTTTGCCATGTCACAAAGAAATTTGTAGGACACAGCCGCGCGCGGCATAACGCCCAAACGACTGGTCCACAACGAAAACTCATCCCACAAGGGTTAAAGTTGGGCTAAATTACGCAAGTATTTTACAAAAAGATTCTCCATACCTCAGAGTTTTTTTGTGTATTTCCACACTTTTACGCTGTGAAAATTCGATTAATTGTGTGTTGGCTTCGCCTTCGCTTTGTCTTCTTCCGTCACAACTCGGGGAGAAAGTTCCGATTTGCTTATAGCTTAACGAAAACGATGACGTTTTGCCAATTTATAGAACCGGGACCCACAACCAATGCTGCCAATTACACGCAAATCCAATCTACATGCCTTGCTTCGTGAGCCTCCGGCAACGTCATCTTGCCAAGCATCGCTTCGATGGCTGCTTGTGGCACAACTGCCTCGCGAGAGCCGTTGCGCTTCAACAGCGTCTGCCAATCCGTTTCGAGATAGACTATGCGCACACGGGCATGGTATGTCTCACAAAGACTGACGAGCGACTCACGCATCTGCGAGGTGATGTTCGTGGCATTCCACACGAATGGCTGATGCCGACGCAGGTATTCCTTGGCTTGTTCTCGGGCAATGTTCGCCACCAATCCTTGTTCTTCCTTTGGCGAAATCTTCCGCTCACGGCGAATTTCGTCGAGCGAAATCATCGGCAAATTCGGGATATTGCGTGCAATCCAGGTATCCTTACCTGTACCGGGCAGTCCCGACATCAATATTACCTCACCCCAAGTGTCATCGAAAAGAGTTTGCTCTTTCCAGACATCCTGTCCGCTAAACAATGCCCTCCGAGTGACATCCGACGCGAACGCATAGCAACCCTCGAGACATCCTTCTTCCTTTGCCAACTCCTCACAAAGCGCTATTTGTTCGAGCATCTGTTGTCGGTCATCACACTTGCGGCCGAGCATATCCGCCTTGCTGAGCAAGCACAGTAGCCCGATGTTAAAGTCCGGCGCAAGCAAGCTGTTGGAAGCAATTCGGTGAAGACGCAATTTGCAGTCTTCCACATCGATGGCGTGAGGCGGGAAAGAATGATAGCGTATTAGCCGGCAGATGGCTTCGCGTGCTTGCATTAGTTCGGCATTGCCACACATACCAAATCGTTTCCAAAGCAGTTCGCGCGCCATACGACTTCCGGTAGGCGCATGGTGCGGAGCTTCGACTTCGTCACCGACACACTCTGTGGTTTTTACCTTACCTACGTCGTGCAACAGCGCTGCGATGTTGACTATATGCTTTTGTCTAAGGCTGAGCGATGCATATTCGGGCAATTGGTGTAGCGCATCTACAACCATCTGCGTGTGGGTGTAAACATCGCCTTCGCCGTGCCAAATCAGAGGCTGCGGCGTCATTCTCATCTGCTCCTCAAATGCGCTGAGCACATGGGCTTCTATGTAGCCGAAATCAAACATTCTCAAAGAGTTGATTAAGTCTCATTGTGATTCGGTTGGGCACAATCGCACGGTCGAGCCAAGCAGTTTGAGGCGTTTCCACCGTTTGCATAAACGAGGCTCGCACGTATTTCATACGGTCGACCACTTCGCCATTTCCTTCTACTTTGATGTAAATACCCTCCATCGTGCTCGATGCATCAGTCTCTCGGCAAATCTTATCTGCATCAAGTCCCAGTCGTAAGGCATCTTCTCTAAGGTGCTCGATATGGTTGGGCGTGATATAAAGCGAGTCGCCGAGATATTGCAGAATATCCGGCAAATCCTTGAAAACACCGCTTGCCAAAACCGGCACATGCCAGACAGGTAGCGTCTCAAGCAATTTATGTCGCGTAGGAGTGTCGAGAAACTTGCCTGTATCGCGGTCGAGCACATCAAACTCCATAAAATAATGAGGCAGACTGTCATAGTAGATTGAATGTTTGGCATACATCCATTCGCCATACATAATGTACCGACAACCGAGAACCGAATAGAATGCGTCTTGGTGCACAATAGCCCACTGTTTCAACAAATCATAGTGCCGCTCACGATAGCCACCTGTAAGGAAATGCCCACGGCTTTGCAACCGCAACTCTCCATCTTGACTAAACGATATGGCACAATTCGCTCCGTCGATTTTTTCCTCAAGCACCACATACCGACCGGCAATGTCGCTGAACGGGCGTTGTCGCAAATCTTCATCGCCGGGCTGAAGCCTCGACCCTTGCAGATGAGGCGTTCGCGGATATTTTATTATTTTGTCCTGATTCTCCATAATAATCAACTTAGATAAGCCACCATCACATGATGGTTGGTAACCGACATAAATTTCACTTTTGCACATCCGTTCTCCACGAAAAGATTTTCGAGTTGGCGAGTCGTGAACAGGTGAATATGCTCGGGGTTGTCATCGGGTTTCGACGGCACGGAAACTATTATGTAGTTCCTTGCCAATCGAATGGCATTCCTCACCACCGACAGAGTGTCGGGTATGTGTTCCATCACTTCGAGCATAGTCACCACGTCAAAGCTCTTATCGGGTGCATCCCATGTGCAGATATCCGCCAATCGGGGATGCAGATTTGCGATACCTCCCGCATTTAGGCACTCATGCAAAGCCACTCGATGAGGAAGAATGTCCAAACTCGTCACTTCCAACTCAGGGAACTCGCGGAGCAACGGAAAAAGAAACACGCCCCTTCCGCTGCCCACATCAAGCAACGAGTTGCACAATCCCGCGGGCACAACGCCCTGTAGGAAACCCAGCACTACCCTCACCCGGGGCAAATCCTCCTTCTCCTTAAAGTAATGCATCTTTATTTCTGGTGCATCTTCCTCTCTTGCATATTTTTGCTCATATCCTAGTCGATAAGCCTCGGTAAGGCGTGCAATGTGTTGCTGTTCCATCGTTATTTCTTAAACTTCACTGTAGTTTTATCCTTAATTATAGGTATGTTAATCGCAAACGGCTTCTAAAGTTAATGATTCCTCTCCATTTTGCCAAACAGTTGCTGCCCAAAGCTCAGGAAAGACTCATTTTATTTCCTTTATTTCCTTATATTGATGCCTATTCATCTTAACCTGCATTATTTATACAAAATGTGTTCTCGGCTTTTTAATCCATTTTTTGCCGGTAGAATCGAGTACGCCTTCAACTACCTCCTCAGATTTATCAAATCTGCCGAATCCGTCATATTCCGGATATATAATCTCTTCTTCCTTTTCTATTCCTGTATAAGCCAAAACAGAAACTCCTTCAGTTTCGGGATCATACCATGCATAAACATGCTCTTTGTTCCTTATACTAATAATATTTTTGAAGAATAAATAGGCGATTGATGAAGGAAGGTTAATCCGAAAATCTTTACCCGAAATTTTCATACATTGGTAAAGATAATCCCATGACACATCTTTTATCGGTACAATAGCCTTACGGTGACGGCACCAAGCAGAATCGCAGATATCAAAAGCACCATCGGCTGCAGTTCGAATCATATCAACCAGTTCTCTATAAGTCCGTATACCATCTTTGTAATCAGATAGCTCATATAGACTCAAAAATTCGCACCATTCAAAATTATCGCTATTCATAATGAAGTTGTTATATTAATTTTTCCAATCATCTATTTATGGCAGTTTCTGTGGTGACCGCAACGTTTGCAGTAAGCCTTTTGACATTCTTTGCCGCCGGTTATGGGAGCGAATCCGGAGCAATCACAACCCACCGGCAACTCTTAAGTTCTTGTTTTAATTGTTCATTTGTCTATTAATGAAAGATATTTCGAATAAGTAACCATATCGGAGAAATTATTTTGCTTTTTTCAGTGCATATTCCCAACGCCATTTCGCGATTTTTGGCGGGGGATGTGTTTTCTGTCGGCTTTTTTTATTAACTTTGTGGTTGATTACGTCTTGGCGGACATGAAACATCTATTGACACTGATTCTTCTTCTTGCAAGCGTAACGGCTGTGGCAATGGAGCGCAGAGCGTTGGTCATCGGCATCGGGACCTACGCCGATAAGTCGTGGGCGAAAATCAACGGCGACCGCGACGTGCCTATCGTTACCAAAATGCTCCGCAACGCGGGCTACTCGCACATACGCACGCTCGTCAACGCTCAAGCTACTAAGGCTGCCATCGTCGACGCTTTCAGGCAGTTGACGGCGGAATGTCGCCCGGGCGACATCGTCTACATCCATTTCTCGGGTCACGGACAGGAAGTGACGGACATCGACGGCGACGAACGCCTGCACGGCGGCGGTGCCTACGACCAATCGTGGGTGCCCTACGACGCCACGCTTCGCTACTGCGCCGCCGACCGCGGTGACCGGCACCTCATCGACGACGAACTCGCCGCGCTGCTCACTGCTATTCGACGAAAAGTGGGCGCAGCGGGCAAAATTCTCGTCGTTGCCGACGCTTGCCATAGCGGCGGAAGTACTCGCTGCGACGACAACGACACCGCGCGCGGTGCTTTCGATGCGTTCGTTATTCCAAAGCCTGCAAAAGCGCCGAAACCGAAACATTACACCGAGGACTGGATTACCGTCAGCGCTTGCAAAAGCTATCAGACTAACTACGAACTCCGTAGCCCGAAATGCGGTAAAATTACTTATGCTCTGTCGATTATTGCCGGCGAAGGCAACTCAATTTCTAACATACAAGCCTTAAAACGAATTAATGATTTTATCAACAACAACCCACCATTGGAATGCCAAACGCCAACCATTACAGGCAATAGTTCTATGTGTAACATTTCTGACTTTCTTCTAAAAAAATGACAAAAAGAGTAACCAAAATCCCTGATGCCGAACTCGTTAAGAGGCTGACAACTGATGAGCGCATCCAAGAAGCGCTCTACAACGAGTGGTACAACTACTTCGAAACGCACTATCGCGGTGTGTTTTTCAACGTTGACGACAACAAAGACGTGCTGATTCACGATGCGTTTATGACGCTCTACAAGAAGGTTGAATCGGGCGCTATCTACGCCGACGACTGCGTGCGCAGCGCCGACGGCAAGCCGTTCACCTGCCGACTCACCACGTTTATGATGAAAATTGCCATCAACAAAAATCGCGAACTCGTACGCTCCGACGAGCATATGGAGTCGCTCGACGACGTCAACGCTCACCCCGTGGTCGAAGAAGCCGCCGAATATCCTTTCTCCGACGAGCCCGACGAATTGATGATTCGCGAAATCGTCGCTTCGACAATCGCCGACATGTCGGAACGTTGCCGACAAGTGTTGACGCTTTTCTACTACAAGCAGAAAAATCTCGACGAGATTCTCGACATTATGCCTTCTTTCGAAAGCAAAGATGCGCTGAAAACGCATAAACATAAATGCATGACGCGACTCAAAGAGATTGCACTCGAAACTTACAACACCTACTTAAATTCATAAGCAATGACTGATAATCACGACATACAAGACCGAGTCGACCGATACCTGCTCAACCGCATGAGCGAGGCTGAATGCGCTGAGTTTGAACAGCAGATGCGCGACGACAAAGAGCTTCGCGAACAGGTCAACTTTACGCGTATCGTCAAGACCGAACTCGCCGACCGCGCCCGTCTCGAAGCGATGATGCAGCGCTGCGACGACAGCCGCCGACGTCAACACATCTTGCGCCGCCGCAAAATCGTTTGGTGGACTTCGTCGCTGAGCGCAGCCGCCGTCGTGGCTCTCGTGGTGTTCTTCTCGTGGACAGGCAACGAGCGTATTGTGCCTTGTGTTTCGACCGCAGGCTCCGAAATTGCGTTCCGCGGAAGCAATGTGCCGGCTGACGCTGCCCGGCTAATCAACTCCGGCAAATACGAGGAAGCGCTGGCTACGGTCGATTCGCTCCGGACCGTGCTTGACAAATATAACGCCGAAATTGCCGCCGACACTTGCCTCGCCGACGACGAACGGCAATACCGTCTAACAGAGTCGACCAAGGAAGCCGACCGACTTGACTGGCTTCGCGCTAACGCCCTCATCGGTTTGGGTAAAACCGACGAAGCGGCTGCAATACTTTTGCGCCTGCGCTCCGGTCAGTCGGATTACGCAAACCAAGCCGACTCGCTTTATAAACTTATCAAATGAACAAATTTTTAGCCATAATCACGATAGCCGCGCTTGCGTGCGGCTTTGTCGGCTTTGCCAACGTCGCACCCGACAACACTCCCGACAGCGCTGAAGCAATCTACAAAAAAGGTAAGACTCTGCTTTACAAACACGATTACTCCAATGCCGAACCCCTCCTCAACCAAGCATTGCAGCTATATCTGCAAGCCGGCGACAAGCGTAGCGCAGGTGTGGTATACAGCAAACTCGGTGATTTGTACAAATATAAAGAATTGAATAGCAAATCTGCCGAATTCTACCTCAAATCGTTTGAGATTGGCAAAGAGTTTGCCGACTCAACAACAATGATCAATTCGTCAAAAGACCTTGTCAAAGTTTATACCGACCTCGGGAATGTCACCGAAGCCAATCGCTTCGACGAAATCTACACCGAACTCGTCGAAAAGAGCGACAATGCTGACATTAAAATCGACTTTTTCAACGACCGTCACAATCAAGCATTCAAACAAGCCAACTACGACGTCGCCGAAGCATGGATCCGCCGCATCGAGCCGCTGATTCGCGAGGCAAGCGACTCCACATACCGACGTCAATCATATCTATACCACCTCGGACGCGTTTACGAATACCGAAAAGATTACGACACCGCCGAAAAATATCTCCTTCAAGCCGTTAAAGTCAACCCCTCAACTCGCATGACTTACACCGACTTGATTAGCCTATATCGTTACAAAGGCGAAAAAGAAAAATGCTATGCGGCAATCGACAGCCTCGATAAATACACACAGAAAGACGGAAAATTCCAAGAGTATTCGTTTTATTATGTGAGCGCAATTCACAAACGCGCATTCGGCGACTATGCCGAAGCTCTCGAAGATTTCAAGAAAAGTTATGACATTTGCGTTAAAAATACCGGACCGAAAACGCAAAATGCATTAGATATTCTCGAGCTGACGATTCGCACCGAAATGGACTTGAAGCGTTTCGACGATTGTGCCGACCACTACAAACAACTCACTGAATACTACAAAGAAATCTACGGCGCCGACCATCTCAATTACGCTCAAAAACTGATTGCATCAGCCAACGCACAAGCCTTCGCCGGACGACTCAACGATGGTGCCGCCGATTTTGCTCGCGCTGCCGACATCCTTCGCGATGCCGTCCGCCGACAGATGCCTTACGCTTCGGTCGGCTCAAAACACGAATTCTGGAACTACTCGACCAATCTGCTGAACAAGATGCCTAACTTCGGGCTCGCCGCCGGACAAAAACAAAACGAATTTACCCGCTCTTGCTTCGACGCAACATGCCTCACCAAGGCGTTCCTCCTCGATTCGGAGCGCTCTACGCTCGACCTCATCCGCCAAAACGGAACCGAGCAAGACCTCGCCGACTTTACGGAAATCACAAAAATCAACACCCACATCAAGGACCTCAGCCGTAACATCAAAGACAACGCCGACTCGATTGCAATCCTCAACGAACGTAAAACCGAACTCGAACACGACCTGACCCGACGCTGCAAAACCTACGGCGACATCACCGACTTCTTCGACATCGACTACTATAAAATTCGCAACGCACTCCGTCCCGGCGAGGTGCTCTTCGACTTCTCCGACGTAGTTACACCGAATAAATCGCTGCTCTACACGCTCTTCGTCGTCGACAGCAAGCAGCAATATCCCTTGCTCAAAAAAGCATTCAACCAACAGCAACTCGACTCGATTTCGGCTACTAACCCCTACGACTACTACGACGCCGAACGCTCCGCACAGTTGCTTAAACTCGTTTGGGAACCCATAAAAGATTACGCCACCGAAGGTTCGACGGTCTACTACGTGCCGTCGGCTCATATGTCGAATATGCAAATCGAATCGCTCACGCTCCCCGACGGTAGCCTCCTGAGCGACCACTACAATTTCGTGCGACTCTCGTCGGCTCGGCAAATCACTCGCCTAAACAAAACCATCGACATATCGTCGAAAACCACGGCGCACCTCTACGGCGGCATCGACTACTTCTCCAACGCCGACAGCTTGCGACTCGTGGCAAGCCGTTATGCTCCGATGCCGCAACTCGCATGCCGTGGCGACCTGCGCGGCGATTCCGTATTCTACAACCTCCCCGGAACCCGCACCGAAGTGGAAACTATTCGACAAATTCTCGCCCGTCGCGGCGTCGATGCCAAAATATTCGCCGACGCCAACGCCAGCGAAGAAGCCTTCCTCGCAATCGACGGTAACGCGCCCGCCATTCTCCACCTCGCAACTCACGGTTTCTACTACCAACCGCAAGAGACGTCAAACTATCTGAAAGGCTACACCGACGCAATGTCGCTCTCCGGACTCGCTCTCGCCGGAGCCAATACCGCCTGGAGCGGCAAAGACGTGCCCGACGACCTGCGCGACGGCATCCTTACCGCCGACGACATCGCCGGACTTAACCTTCACGGACTGCGCCTCACCGTGCTCTCCGCCTGCAAGTCAGGGCAAGGCGAGCCCACGCGCGAAGGCATTTTCGGGCTGCAACGCGCCTTCAAAAAAGCCGGCGCCGAAACGCTGCTGATGACCGCTTGGAAAGTAAGCGACAAAGTGACCGCCGATTTTATGAAAGAATTCTACACAAACCTTGCCGACCGTCGAAACCGTGGCGACATCCATGCCGCATTCCGCGAAGCTCGTTCCGCCATTCGCCGGCAATACCCCGAACCATTCTACTGGGCAGGTTTCATTCTGCTTGACTGACAGCATTTCGTTACGAAAATATGAGGGTGCCCCGGCGTCTCTACGACGTGTGAGGGCACCCTCGCTCACTTCAATAACCATCCTTAATCACACGTTCCGGCAACCTCTGTCGCCGAAACAGGGCATACCCTGTGCCCTAAGAAGAAAGATAACGCCCATAATTGAGCGGGGTAGAGCCTGTTTAATGACAAAAATTAAACAGGCTCTCAAACAATAGAAAAGTTAACACATAATTGCTTGATGAAATTTCAGCCGATGCTCCACGTAACGGCACGTGTAGTCGAGTGCCGAAAGTATGTGGCTCAGCATTTTCGTGTAGTCGCTCCCGGCGTCGACTCGACAGTCGTAGCACAACGAAACGTTACCCGAATTCAGGACCATCGCTTTAACAAACTTAACACCTCGATTTGCATAATTTACCACTCGGAGCAACTCTTCGGCTCCGCAATCGCCTACCTCCAAATACGGCAGCGACACTCGCAAAAAATCGATTTCCGTCCGTCGGCTCAGCATATATTGCCGACCTTTATAGTCTGCCATCCACCCGAAAGGCGCCATCGGAACCACTTCGCTGCAGACAGCTCGGAGAGCATTACTTAGTTTATTATTGTCTATCATAGTTCGCCAATTTGCCTATTTATGACAGGCAAAGGCAAAAAGTAACCCACAAAATCAAAGAAAATTTACCGCTTTAGCGTGCATATTCATACTGTTCCGTCACGAAAGGGCTAAATGGCAATGCATTAGCGTGAGACCGGCGATGACGATGCAAAATGTAGTAAATCCTACCTTTAAAGAGGAAGAGCGAGCATTGCGCTAAGGTGTTGTCAGTTAGCCCTTGCAGTAGGAATGGTATGAATAATGCAGGCTAAGGTGTTAGCAGTTAGCCCTTGTAGTAGGAATGGTATGAATAATGCAGGTTAACATCCCTACATATACTCTTTAACCGTCATCATCAAATCATAATACATCAAGCGTGTACTCAATGGTGCTTCTGAGGTGATATGACGATAGTCTTTCTCTTGTTGTTCTGTACTGAACACTGTTGTGAAGCCATTTTGCTCATAAAACGCGATTGTTGAAGGTGTATTATAGGCGTCAACAATCACGAATCGGCATCCGGTCTTGTTGTATGGGTCTAAAAACCAAAGCTTTAAATAACTCAGCACTTCGCTGCCTATGTGCAACGAACGAAAGTCTTTGAAGACTCCTAACCGTGCAACCAATACGGCAGGATAATCTTTCAATGTTTTGACATAAGGAATATTTGTCTCAATCTTTTTCTTGCGAGAATTAGGCATGTCGCTCACTCTAACACCTGCATTGGCAAGCGTGAAGGCGCATACCACCTTACTTGGATTGTCGTTCAACCTATAACAATAAGTCTTGCCCAACAATTGTGTTGCAAAGTCAATACAATCATTGGTAAAAAACTCGTCAAGATCTTTATCGCCACAAGAAAATTCGACAAGATCATTTCTGTTAGTTACCACATACTGGGTGCAATTTTCTTTTAAGAAGTTCATTCGTTTCCCCAGTGTGCTTTAGCCATCATTTCGTGCAACTCTGCAAATTTCTTTTCCATAATTTCTGCATGTGCCTTCTTCTCTTCCTCCGAGCGATTTTGATACCACTCATAATTTGCTTGTGCCTCAGCTTCAAATCGCTGTGCAACTTCACCGGTCAATACCGGTATGGATGCTATCGGTAGTGCCATATCTTTTATCGTTTTATTATTCAACTCTATATAA
>JBJEDO010000114.1:0-11371 GCA_051872155.1 Candidatus Limisoma sp. | reverse complement strand
TGAATCGGGTAAGGGGAGCTATGTCCTTTTTCGAATGTTAAATGAAAGAGCCGTGTCACTTTAAATAGCATATTATTGAAAAATCTCATTTTCAAAGAAAGAAATTATTCAGCAAATACCAAAGTTGCGAAATTCCTCGTTTTTTACCATTATTTCTCCATCCTCGATAGTTCACGAAGAAAATCGTATAAACTCACAGTCCTTTGCCAAAACTCGGCGCTATTTTTTCACTTTATCCGGATTGCGTGCCACGAAATCTTTCCACGACTTAAACGCCGGGGCGGTCCTGGGTCGTTGCGACTCGTAGAAATGACACAGTGCTACGGCAAGTGCATCGGTTGCATCGAGGTGCGGGTCAATCATCTCACGCGGTATGTTGAGAATGCGACGGAGCATCTCGGCGACCTGCTCCTTCGAGGCGCCGCCGTTGCCGGTAATGGCTTGCTTGACGCGCAGTGGTGCATATTCGGCAATCGGGATGTCGCGCATCAGCGCACTGACCATCGCCACACCTTGCGCACGTCCGAGTTTGAGCATCGACTGCACGTTTTTTCCGTAGAAAGGAGCTTCGAGAGCCATCTCGTCGGGCAGATATTGCTCGATTACGCCGGTGATGCGCTCGCAGATGCGACGAAGCCGCAGATAGTGGTCGTCGAACTTGTTAAGCACAAGCACTCCCATTGCAATCGCACTCGGCTTACCGGCTTTGACGCCGAGCAGTCCGTAGCCCATCACGTTCGTACCCGGGTCGATGCCGATGATTATTTTATCCCATTCAAGTTCTTTGCGTATCACAATTCCATCTCCTCTAAAAGTGTTGAAAATCCCGCAACGCGGTGTCCGAAGCGCTGCGACATAGCCACGACAAGGTCGTCGCCTACCGATTCATACCACGCGCGCAACGTGTCGAGCGAACGTGCCCGAAACTGCAACGAATAGTTGGTACCATCGTCGGCTTCGGCATTGAGAACCACCGTCAGACGCGGCTCGGTAAGGCGACCGTCGAGAGTCGCCGCCGGAATGTATTCGCGACGAAGCCAGTCAAGAAAATCGTCGTTCACGCTCGTATGTGCATGATATGTTGTGTTGTAAACTATCATAGTTGAAGTCCCATTATATAATCGTTCATATAAAAACCGTTACCGATGTCGAAATCGCCCGAGCGAAGACGCGTCATGCCCATCCGCTCGTAGAAATGCAATGCCGGATTGTTACGGTTGACGTTGAGTTCGATAGCCGCGCCGCAACATTCTTCGCCGACGGCAGCGCAGACCGCATCAAACAAGCGTTTGCCGATGCCCTCGCCCTGGCGCGTAGGCAACACATAAAGCTTCTGCAGATGATAGAGCCGCTCGCCCTCACGGTTGTACGACGCATAGCCTACAGCTTCGCCGTCGACGTAAGCCAAAAGATAATGATGCCCCTCGGCAAATTGTCGGCGGAGACTCTCATCGCCATACATCATGTCAAGCATATAGTCGAGTTGCTCGGCTGACAGAATCGAGCGATAGGTGTGGCTGAATGAGGGAAACGCCAACGAGCGTATCAGCGGAATGTCGGAAGGCGTTGCCGGTCGTATGGTAATCATAATACAGTTGACGAGTTAATGAGTGGATGAGTGGATGAGTTAAAGGGTGAATGAAGCGACCAAGCCGAAATGCTCGCCGTCGCTCACCGGAGCAATGCTCAGGTTGTGATTGCGCGACCATGGTCGAGTAAAAATATAAGCACTTCCGGCGCCGATGGCAGCCCCTGTCACGACGTCCCACCAATCGTGCTTGCGCGCATACGTGCGGCTCCATCCGACGTAAGTGGCAACGGCAAAAGCCGGCACACCGAGTTTCCACCCGTAGCGACGTTCAACGAAGCCTGCGTTGGCAAACAGGATTGACGTATGCGCCGACGGAAACGAATGACGGTCGCTGCCGTCGGGGCGCGTCTTTTTGACGGTATACTTCAACAAATAGGTTGCGCCGAGAGTCGTCGCCGTTGTAAATGCGGCTTGCTTCAATCCCGTCCAATCCTTCTCTATAAGCACTCCCGTAAGCGTGGCAACCGGCATAGCCACAAGCAGCACGTCGCCCGACGTCTTGACCGCCTTGCGTGAGTCGCTCAACTCTGTCGACGTCTGCGCAGACGCCGACAGTGCAAAGACAGTGATTAATATTAATGACAAAAATCTCATATCAGATTTAACAACTTAGGAATGAAAATAATACATCCGACCGTAGTGGCGGCAATTGCCGTAATGAGCACCGCAGCGGCGGCAAAATCTTTCGCCTTGCCAATCAACGGGTCGCAGTCGGTAGTAATTCGGTCGGCAAGCGCCTCAACGGCAGAGTTGACCGCCTCGGCAGCAATGACAGCGCCGATACACAGCACGACGGCGCACCATTCGCCCGGGCTCAAGTCGAGCCAACAGCCCAAAGCGACAGCCACAACGGCAGCCACGGCGTGAATCCGCGCGTTATGCTCCTCGCGAAACAGCCCGGCGATACCCTTCGCCGCATAGCGAAAACTCCTGCCCCTCGCCGCCCAACTAAACTTGTCGTTCTTCGATTTCATAATTCCGATTATTATTGCAAAGTTACAGCACCCTACGTGAAAAACAAAGCTAAAACGCAAAAAGCGTGTATTACATATCTTCCATAGATAGCCCAATCAACTTTACCCCTTTATATTTCCCAAAGTTGCTTTTGATGCTGTCAAATTTTTCTTGAAGCACACGCTCGTCATATCTTGCGGCATTGCGCTTCACTTCGGCAACCAAGGCAGTACGGTCAATGTCGTTGAGCGCGATAACGTCTATCTCATTATTTCCTTTGCGGTCCCAATAATTGCCAACGAACGTAGCCCGCTCTTCCTCGCTTATCTTTTGGCGGAAATACTGCTCCAAAATCAAGCCGGTATAGTCGTTATAGTCGCGTTCTACGATTTCAAGCAATAGCTCGTTGCGCTCCATTTCAACCAAATTCCAGTTGGGAAGAATGAAACGGAACCAAAAGCGGAGGAAACAATCTTCTATGCCCCACCGAACATTGCGACTACCCGGCTTGCTGAACATGGGATGCAACTTGCTCACAAAATTATAGTCTTCGTCCAAGTTCTTCAGATAAGTACCCGTGTTTTTACCTATAATATCGTCGATTTGACTTTGTACGGTCATACCGCCGGCGATAAGTTGAAGAATACTTAGGTAATTGCTATAATCTTTTCCAAACTCAGAGATAACCAGCTCCTTACCCTCGCTGAGGAACGGACTTCCGATATCGGTTACCCATTTCAACATCAAGCTCTTGTTCGTAGCTCCGGCGTCCATAAGTTGGGCGACATATTTTGCAACGCCGCCGGTAAGCATATAAAGGCAGAGCAAATCGTCGGGCGCGTAATCCGGATTGTGGTCTTGCAATATTCTCTTAATCACACTGATGCGGAACGGCTTGAGCCTTATTTCACAGTCTTTGCGACCATAGAGAGGCTCATCGTTGTTGTCGAATATTTTGTGCATCATGCTGTAGATGCTGCCACAAGCCACAAAATTGACGGTCGTTTGCTCATGGTAGCGGTCCCAAATATCTTGAATATGACTCGGGATGGCAGGATTTACTTTGAGGAAATTCTGAAACTCGTCGAAGACTATCGTGAAATGATGCTCCTTACCATATTCCATAATTTGCTCAAAAAATTGGACAAAAGTTTCGAGCTTGCCAAATATACGAAGCCCCAAAGTCGTTTCTGCCGTCTTTTGGAATTTCTCTACCAAAACACGCTCACTATCTTTTGACACATAAAGATATAGCATATTTTGCTCTTGCTCCATTTTCAGCAAAAGTGCCGTCTTGCCGATGCGTCGTCTACCTATCAGCACTGTAAACAGCGACTTCTCGGCTGATTTCTCCCAATTCTTACGCAATATGTCGAGTTCCTTTTCTCTATCGTAAAACTTCATAATGTAACCGCCATTAAATTAATGCACGTTAAATTAATCACAAAGATACAAAGCATTTCCGACAAAACAGCAAAAACAATGAAGAATTTTTGCCATCCGTCCGGCATCGGGAGGCATTCCATAACGTTTTTTCGATTTATTTTGAAGTTTATTTGGTTTTGTTTTATTTAATTTATACATTTGCAAATTGTGACAATCGTCTAAATTTAAATTATTTATGCGAAAAATCCTAATTACCTTAATTTCTTGTGCCATTACTTTGATGGCTTTTGCAGATACGGGCTTGTCGTTCAATACAAGTACTAAAAACGATTTGGACGTCAGTTATGCGGACGGCGTATACACTATAACCACTACCGGAACAGACCCGCACATTGCGTGCAACGCGTTGTCGGCGAGCCTCGGCATCGCCGAAGCGAGGTTGGAATTTCAATACCAAGCGAGCGAGGATGTCAGTGATGTGCAACTCTTTTTCGGCTCGCCGGAAACGGAAGCGCGCTCTATGCACGTCAGCAACTTGCTCACGAAAACCTCGGCGTGGACTACGGCGTCGGTCAACATTGCCGCGCAGAAGAATTCGTTCAGCTGGGGCAATTCCGGCAACTATCTGCGTATGGACTTCGGCAACAAGAGCGGCGTAACTATCAAGATTCGCTATATCGGCATCAACGGTCAGCACACGGTGAGCACCACCGAGCGCAACGCCGAAGCGAATGCCATTGCACGCTATCTGAGCACTCAATATCCTTCGGCTGTGACCAACGTGGAGGTTACCGCCGACAAAATCATAATCCAAGGCAAAACGGCGTCGGCGGGCTGCAAGTTGATTGACGTGCGCGTCAACGGCTCGGCATCGCGGCTGACAAACTATTTCACGGTTGCCAACCTGCCGCAAGGCGAATTCTCGATCGAAACGGCTCGCTATGCTGCCTACGACGGCGTTCAATACGACCGATTGCTGTCGAAATGGGCTATCATAGACGCTTCGGGCAACCTAAACTCGCACGCACACTATGCCGACCATGTTGCGTCGATTCGCCAGGCAGAGCCGGGCGTGCTGAAGAGCAAGAAAGGCTTGGGCGGCATCTTCAACGTCAACCTTGGCGACATTCAGCAGTTGGGGCTCCACAGCGTGACGCTCAACGTGTTTTTCAGCGAGTTTATGCGCATGAATCGCACCAAGTCGGACGACGTGGAATACGTCTACAACGGACGAACTTATTACATCGACAAAGAGCGCCAGCAGTACTACGACAACGTGATAAAGACGTGCGAAAACAACGGCGTGGTAATTGCGGCTATCCTGCTCGCCAATCCCAACGAAGGCGAGCCCGAATATGCATCGACGATGTGTCACCCCGAATATGGCGGAACGGCGCCCTACTCGATGCCTAACGTAACCTCTATGGCGGGCATCAACGCATATGCGGCAACCATCGACTATCTGGCAAATCGCTACTCGGTAAAGGGTCAAGGTCGCATCCATCACTGGATTATGCATAACGAAGTCGACCAAAACAAATACTGGACCGACATGGGCGAAGGTCAACCGCTGTTGCGCTATATGGAGCACTACGAGCGGTCGATGCGTCTGGTGTCGAACATCGTGCGCCAATACGACCCGAATGCCTACGTTTTGGGCTCATATACTTCGGCTTGGACAAGCACCAACGGCAACGGCGGCTATTCGCCGAAGCAGATGATGGACTTGATGGTGACGTTCGGCAACGTCGAAGGCGACTTCCGTTGGGGCATCGCCGACCACCCCTATCCGCAAAGTTTCTATAAACCGGCTTTCTGGAGCGCCGACACGTGTGCAACATACACGGAAAACTCAGAATTCTGCACGTTTAAAAACGTGGAGGTGATTTCCGACTGGATTTTGCGTCCCGAACATTATTATAAAGGTAAAGAGAAGCGCATACTCTTCTTCACCGAAAACGGCGTTAACTCACTGCAAGACACCGAGTCGCAACTCAACGTGCAAGCCGCGGGTGCCGCTTGGGCGTGGAAGAAGGTGCAACGTAGCCAAGGCATCGACGCCGTGATGTGGCATAACTGGTTCGACAACCCCGGCGAAGACGGCTTGCACCTCGGTCTGCGCGACAGCGACCTCAACCCCAAGCCGGTATGGTACGTCTGGCAAGCCGCCGGCACCGACCAAGAGTCGGCAGTGTTCGACAAATATCTGTCGACCATCGGCATCAGCAGCTGGGACCAAATCCACAGCAGCGTATCGGTTGTCGGCAACGAGTCGCAGCGCTTCAACCCCGTACTGTCGTCTTGCTCTGATGCGACAGTGACCTACAACAGCGACTACCAATCGTATAAATTCGTAACAACCGGCGGCGACCCGCAATTCCAAACCGAAGCATGCTCAACGGCGCTGTCGACCAATTCGAACGTTCTGTCGTTCGAGTATAAGTTAGACAAGGACGTCAGCGACTTCCAGGTGTTCTTCTCGCCGATGGCAGAAGAAGTGCGCTCGTTTATGACCGCTCTGCCGGCAACGTCGGAATGGCGTCGCGTCTACATCGACATCACGAACTTCCGCTCGGTCTACGGTTGGGGCGGCGCCGACAGCTTCCTGCGTTTTGACCCATGTCGCGCCTCGGGCTACACCATGCAGATTCGTCACATCTGCGTCAATAGCGGACAGGTAGAAGACGCCGCACTGCTCGGCATTTCGTCGTCGGGCGCCAACAACTGCAGCCTGAGCATCGATAGCCAAAGCGGCGCAGCTACCGCCACAACGTCGGGAAGCGACCCGTACTTCTACACTACAAAACTGTCGACCAACCTTTCCGAAAAGGCAACAAAGCTTATGTTCGACTATCAACTTTCGACGGCTTCGACGATGCAAATCTACTTCCTCGACTACTCCGGCGAAGTACGTTCAACCAAGGTGTCGCTGCCCGCAGCATCGACATGGACTCGCAAAACGGTCGACATCGCCTCGATTTGCAGAGACCACGGTTGGGGCTTCGAAGGCGACTACTTGCGCATCGACCCCGCCGCCAATTCAGGCATAACCTTCAAGATTCGAAATCTGTCGGTCAACACCGGCGAATACACCTCCGACCACAACCTGTTGCTCGACAATGCCAACACCACTTGGGTGTCGCTCTCGCGTAGCGCCAACCCGACGCCCTGGGATGCCGACATCGACTACGGCTCCGTTCCGGCATACTACAATTGGACACTCTGCACCACCGGCACCGACCCGTATCTCAACACGACACGCCTCGACAAGAACCTCAACGACGACGCCACGAAGCTATACTTCGAGTATAAGGCAACCGCCGACGTTTCGCCGTTCGAAATATACTTGCTCGACCCCGAAACGGCACAACGTTCGCAGCGATTCGACGGCATAATGCCGGCAACAAGCGAATGGACTCCGGTTACCATCGACCTGACCAACCTGCGCAACACCTACGGATGGGGCTTGGCAGGCAACCGACTCCGCCTCGACTTCGGCACTGCGAAAGGCAACACCATCAACGTGCGCTACCTGACCATCTACAACGGCGATGACCCGGTCAGCAGTGTCGACACGCTGCACCGCAGCGGCGCGACCGTTATCGGCACCATCGGCGGCGCATGGATTCGCACCGACAGTCGCTGCACGTTGACGTTCTACAACGTCACCGGCTCGGCAGTGCGCACGGTAGAGGCAGACGGCAACACGTTCGTCTCGCTCTCGCGCGGCATCTACATCGTCGACGGCAGCAAAGTGGTAGTAAGATAATAAATAGCCATTACGTATGAAAAATTCAAGACTGTTATGTTTCGTACTTGCTGCCCAAGCAGCATTGTGGGCGGCAGCAACATCTCTTACTCTCAATTCACAAACAAAAGTCGACCTTACCTTCAACGAAGCGAATGGAGAGTACACATTAGTCACCACAGGAGAAGATCCACACATCGTAACTAACTCGTTCTCAAGCGCATCGACCGACACTAAGGTAGAATTCGAATATCAAGCCTCTGCAGACATTGATGACGTGCAACTCTTTTTCCGCGACCCGGAGAGCGAAGCCCGTTCACGCCATTACGGTTCGCTGAAAGCCACCAACAGCTGGATACGCGTGTCGTACAACGTCGCTCGCGAACGCTCTGACCACAGTTGGGGCGGCAGCGGCAGTCTGTTGCGTCTGGACTTCGGACATAACAGCGGAATCACCATTAAAATCCGCAATTTAGGCATCAATGGACGCTACACCATTTCAGATTCAGAGAAGAGCGCCGTGTCGCAAAACGTGGTGCGCTATCTTTCTGCTGACTATTATAATAAGATAGAAAACGTTGAAGTGACCGCCGACAAGGTAATCGTCGAAGGCTACACATCAATGGACGGTTGCACGCTGGTCGAAATTTGTCCGCAAGGAAGCGCCGCATCGTTGTCGGGCTACAAGTTGATACAAGGCTTACCCAATGGTGCATTCTGTATCGAGTTCGACCGTATGTATCAAGACGTCAACACGCTTCGCGACCGCTTGCTTTCGGCTTGGGCAATTATCAACTCAAACAGCAAAGTAGTGTCACACGCCCGATATGCCGACAAAGTTCCTCAAATTCACCACCCGAAACCCGGTGTGCTCAAAAACAAGAAAGGCATCGGTGCCATCGGCAATTATAATATGTTCGACATGGACCAACTCGGCATCAGCAGTGCAACGTTTAATATAGTATTAAATTCGTTTATGTCACTACGTAAAGATTACGACGATTGGATTGAGCACGAGTATGCCGGACGCAAGTATTATATAAACAAAGGACAAATCGACAACTACGACAATATTCTAAAGCAATGCGAGAACAAAGGCATCGTAATTGCAGCGATTATATTGATAGTTCCTGAAGGTGGAGAGTCAGAATATAGTAGCACGATAGCCCATCCGGAGTATGACAAAGGGTCAACGAACGGCCACTATTGCATGCCTAACCTCAACGACATCGACGGCGTTAATGCCTACGCAGCCGCTATCGACTTTCTGGCAAAACGCTACACCGTCGATGGACAAGGACGAATCCATCACTGGATTTTGCACAATGAAGTCGACCAAAACCTCGAATGGACGAACATGGGGACACAGCCAATGATGCGTTATTTGTTAGAGTACAACAAGTCGATGCGTATTTGCTCCAATATCGTACGCCAATATGACCCGAATTCATACGTCTTGGCATCGTTCACATCGAGTTGGTGCGGCACCCATGGCAACGGCGGATACTCCGCAAAGGCTATGCTCGACAATCTCGTGTCGTTTAGCAAGGTGGAAGGCGACTACCGTTGGGGCGTTGCCGCTCACCCCTATCCCATCAACTTCTTCAAGCCCGCTTTCTGGAGTGCCGACACCGAAGCAACCTATTCAGAAGATTCCGGCTACAGCACATTCAAGAACATTGAAGTAATTTCCAACTGGATGCTTAAGCCGGAGCACTATTACAAAAACAAAGAAAAGCGCATTCTTTTCTTCTCTGAAAACGGAGTAAACGCAATGGACAATTCGTCAACATATCTCAACATCCAAGCCGCGGGTGCCGCTTGGGCGTGGAAGAAGGTGCAACGTAGCCAAGGCATCGACGCCGTGATGTGGCATAACTGGTTCGACAACCCCGGCGAAGACGGCTTGCACCTCGGTCTGCGCGACAGCGACCTCAACCCCAAGCCGGTATGGTACGTCTGGCAAGCCGCCGGCACCGACCAAGAGTCGGCAGTGTTCGACAAATATCTGTCGACCATCGGCATCAGCAGCTGGGACCAAATCCACAGCAGCGTATCGGTTGTCGGCAACGAGTCGCAGCGCTTCAACCCCGTACTGTCGTCTTGCTCTGATGCGACAGTGACCTACAACAGCGACTACCAATCGTATAAATTCGTAACAACCGGCGGCGACCCGCAATTCCAAACCGAAGCATGCTCAACGGCGCTGTCGACCAATTCGAACGTTCTGTCGTTCGAGTATAAGTTAGACAAGGACGTCAGCGACTTCCAGGTGTTCTTCTCGCCGATGGCAGAAGAAGTGCGCTCGTTTATGACCGCTCTGCCGGCAACGTCGGAATGGCGTCGCGTCTACATCGACATCACGAACTTCCGCTCGGTCTACGGTTGGGGCGGCGCCGACAGCTTCCTGCGTTTTGACCCATGTCGCGCCTCGGGCTACACCATGCAGATTCGTCACATCTGCGTCAATAGCGGACAGGTAGAAGACGCCGCACTGCTCGGCATTTCGTCGTCGGGCGCCAACAACTGCAGCCTGAGCATCGATAGCCAAAGCGGCGCAGCTACCGCCACAACGTCGGGAAGCGACCCGTACTTCTACACTACAAAACTGTCGACCAACCTTTCCGAAAAGGCAACAAAGCTTATGTTCGACTATCAACTTTCGACGGCTTCGACGATGCAAATCTACTTCCTCGACTACTCCGGCGAAGTACGTTCAACCAAGGTGTCGCTGCCCGCAGCATCGACATGGACTCGCAAAACGGTCGACATCGCCTCGATTTGCAGAGACCACGGTTGGGGCTTCGAAGGCGACTACTTGCGCATCGACCCCGCCGCCAATTCAGGCATAACCTTCAAGATTCGAAATCTGTCGGTCAACACCGGCGAATACACCTCCGACCACAACCTGTTGCTCGACAATGCCAACACCACTTGGGTGTCGCTCTCGCGTAGCGCCAACCCGACGCCCTGGGATGCCGACATCGACTACGGCTCCGTTCCGGCATACTACAATTGGACACTCTGCACCACCGGCACCGACCCGTATCTCAACACGACACGCCTCGACAAGAACCTCAACGACGACGCCACGAAGCTATACTTCGAGTATAAGGCAACCGCCGACGTTTCGCCGTTCGAAATATACTTGCTCGACCCGGAAACGGCGCAACGCTCACAACGCTTCGACGGCATAATGCCGGCTACGAGCGAATGGACTCCGGTTACCATCGACCTGACCAACCTGCGCAACACCTACGGCTGGGGCTTGGCAGGCAACCGCCTCCGCCTCGACTTCGGCTCGGCGAAAGGCAACACCATCAACGTGCGCTACCTGACCATCTACAACGGCGATGCCCCGGTCAGCAGTGTCGACACTATTGCCGACAGCGGCTATCGCATCTACGGCACAACCGGAGGTATCGTCTTCAAGTCGAACGGCAATCGCACGTTTACAATTTACAACGTCATGGGCATGCCCGTACGTCACATTAGCGTTGCCGACGAAGCATTCGTCTCGCTCTCGCGCGGCATCTACATCGTCGACGGCAGCAAAGTGGTAGTCCGCTAACCGACATACATTGAACCTCAAAACGGGAGAACACGCCCACACCGACGCGTTCTCCCGTTTTTCTATAATTTTATTATTTTTAGCTTTATCGACGTGTGAAATTTGCGATTTGTGATTATAT
>JBJEDO010000113.1:0-11458 GCA_051872155.1 Candidatus Limisoma sp. | reverse complement strand
ATCGCTCAATTTTACAATCTGAAATCAGCAAGTTGAACTTGCGAAACTTAAATTCATAATTTTTGCTATTTTAGTGTTATTGATTTGTATTCGTTACTATATATATTGTCTGCAATACACTCTCCTTCTTGGATTAAGGTGCAGATTGTATAATTGATTTTGTTGTTGCCGGAAAACTCTGCAATTGCACATTCTTCGATTGTACGCGACCATTCGCCTGTGTATGTGTTTAGACATACTACATTATCTCCACATCGGTAGGATGTGTTTATAACATAAAGATTGTTACCAACCAATTGTGCGTCCTTCAATTCATCATCTTCATCGTAACCCGCTACTTGATAGGGAACTTTGACATATGATGTTTGGTCAATCCTAAGGTCGTGACAATACAAGTGTTTGTGCTCTTGCCAATCACTGCCAACACTTATAAGGAAATAAATACAATGACGTTCGTCGTCAGTCAAGCTTGCAACAACCTTCGTGTCCGAACTAAGCCCGGAAATAAAGGTTTCGGCTCTTTCTTGGTAATCTACATAATTGTCGCCTGTCCCTATATCGAAATATTCATGGTTGTCATCAGTTATACATGCCTCTACGCAGCAGGAGTCAAAAGATTCATAAGTTTCGTCGTTAGAGCAATCATAATTTAAGCTTGACTTTAGATTCGCTAGCACAATACAGATAAGGATAATTAGAATGCTTCCAATTACAGCGATGCTAATCCACAGGAGGGATTTATCTGTGCTATCTGTTTTGTTGTTTCTCTTTTCTTCTGTCTGCTCTTTTACAGTATTGAAGAAGTCGTGCTCGGCATTATTTGTGGGTAAAGGTTTGTCTACATTGTTACTTCCTGTTCCTTTTGTAAAATTGTCATCACGTTTTTCTGTTGTTGCTTGATCTGTTTGAAGAATCTTCGCTTTTTCAGACTCCATTTCCTCTTTGGTCAATATGCCTGCCTCATAGAGTTTTTTTATCTCCAAGAGTTTATCTATAGTTTGCTGTTCCATATTCGTTATGAATTTAGAATTTTCTTTTTTTCGGTTTCAAATTCTTCTTGCGTCAAAACGCCGGCATCAAGTAATTCTTTTAATTTTAATAATCTTTCACTCTTGCTTGTGATATCATTATTGATTGTTGGTGCCATTGCCGATGCTGTTGCCTGTGCTTGTGTTAGAAGTGTAACTCCTTTTGTATTTGGAGACTTTCCACCATTGATAAATAACATAATTATAAAGATTAATGCAAGCACTAACGTAATTTGGTTGAAACTAACATAGCTGTCAAAGTCGTCACTGATAAACAATACTAATAATCCAAAAGCTTGTACAGCAGTTACCACTATTGCTGCCCACCAAGTTAATAAAAACCTCTTATTAACATGCTTTATTGAATAAATAAATCCAAACAACATAAGTAAGGACGTTAAAATAGAATATGGTGCTAAATCATTTACTGTTTTGTGAACCCAATACTCAATGCTGTCACTGCCTGTTAATAATTCTTCGGCAAGCATACTCGCAATATCGGAAGACCTGTTTAGAGTACTGAATGACCCGATTATTGATAGAATATAAGCAGCTATGAAAATATAGGATGCTATGACAGCCTTTTTATTATTATCTATTGCGTATACAGCAAATGTGATGTATATTAGTGCGTAACTTATTGCTGAAACTATTGATGTTACGACTAAAGGTCGCCCATTAACTATGCTAATAAAGCCAAATACAAGTGATATGGCAAAAGCAATGACAATCATCCATCTTAAACTGAATTTCCTAAAAGACAAAATGAAGTTTTCCATTTACTATGTGTTTTCTCTGCCGTTACGCTCCACTTCTGCGGCGGGTTAATTATGGTTTGTAAAAACAAGAAAAGGATGGAGCTCATACCGCTACATCCTCTGCTCTGGGTAGTCTGGAATTTAACCTTTGGAATGAATGAACGAATTTTGCCCCATCCCGTGTATGATATGTTAGGACACAGTCGGGGGCTATGTCGTAAGTATACAATACACCATGGATGGCACATATTCTTATCCATTATTCCTTTCTTGTTGTTTTCCAGACGTTTGAGAGCGGAAACGGATAAAGCAAATATGCCTTCTCTTGACGGACCGGCTTGTCTCTTTGTCGGAGTCTCCGATCTGCATTAGCAAAGGTATAAAATTAACTGAAAATAAGAAGAGAAAACCGATGTTTAACACATTTTTAACAAAACGTCGACCTGATAGGGTTGAAATCTACATCTTTGAAAATGTTTTTCGGTTGGCGGCAGACGTTGCAAAGCTAGGGGAATTTTTTCGCGCCGAAACGCCCTAAAAATTATTTTGCTTTTTTAACAGATGTGGAAACGGTTTGAACAGTAGGTGGTTGGGCGGAGTGGGGCGGATGTCGGCGTTTGGAATTCGATGAGAATGTATTAACTTTGAGGGAAATTTTTATGCTTGGGCGATTATGTCGTCGGGCTATAACAATACCGAACAGTTATGCACCCATTTGTCCATTTACACGTACACTCACAGTATTCTATTCTTGACGGTCAGGCGGCTGTTACGAAATTGGTCGACAAGGCACGCGCCGACGGCATGCCGGGTATCGCGCTTACCGACCATGGTAACATGTTTGGCATCAAGGTGTTTACCGACTATGTCAATTCGATTAATTCCGGCACGGATAAGGCTATCAAGCAGTTGCGCGGTCAACTCGACGGCGCTGAGGGCGACGAGCGTGCTCGCCTTGAGGCTGAAATTGCGGCGGAACAGGCTAAGATTTTTACGCCGATAATCGGGTGTGAGATGTATGTCGCCGACGGGCTGCTGACGGAGCACGAGGATAAGCGCGACACGGGGCGTCACTTGGTTGTGCTTGCAAAGAATTTGACGGGCTATCACAATCTGATAAAGCTTGTGTCGAAGTCGTGGACTGACGGCTACTACTATCATCCGCGTACCGATAAGACGGAGTTGGCGAAGCATCGCGAGGGGCTTATCGTGCTTTCGGCGTGCTTGGGTGGCGAGATTCCGCGGCTGATCATGCAGGGACGTTTGGACGAGGCGCGTGCGAGTGTGCAATGGTTTAAGGATACGTTCGGCGACGACTATTACCTTGAGTTGCAGCGCCATAAGCCTAATGCCAATGTGGTCAACACCGACACTTATCCCAATCAGGTTGCCGTCAACAAGGTGCTCATTGAGTGGTCGAAAGAGATGGGTGTTAAGTTGGTGTGTACCAACGATGTGCATTTCGTCGACGAGGGTGATGCGGAGGCGCACGACCGCCTGATTTGCATCTCCACGGGTACGTTCCTCGACGAGCAAAACCGCATGCACTACACCAAGCAGGAGTGGATGAAGACTCAGGCGGAGATGAACGAGGTGTTTGCCGACGTGCCTGAGGCGCTTGAGAATACGCTTGAGGTCGTGTCGAAGGTGGAGCGTTACAGCATCGAGCACGGACCGATTTTGCCGGATTTCCCGTTGCCGGAGGGTTTCTCTGACAACGACCAATATCTACGGCACCTGGTCTACGAGGGTGCAAAACGTCGTTGGGGCGACGAGCTGACCGACGAGCAACGCGAGCGTCTCGACTTCGAGCTTGATACGATAAAAAATATGGGTTTCCCGGGCTACTTCTTGATTGTGCAAGACTTTATCGCGGCTGCACGCCGTCTTGGCGTGGCTGTCGGTCCGGGGCGTGGCTCTGCTGCCGGTTCGGCGGTGGCGTATTGTTTGGGCATTACGGATATTGACCCGATAAAATATGACTTGCTTTTCGAGCGTTTCTTGAATCCCGACCGTATATCGTTGCCTGATATCGACGTCGACTTCGACGACGACGGGCGTGCCGTTGTGCTGCGCTACGTTACGCAAAAATACGGCGCCGAGAAGGTTGCGCACATCATTACTATCGGTACGATGGCTTCGAAGTCGGCGATTAAAGACGTTGCGCGTGTGTTGCGTCTGCCGCTGCCGGAGAGCGACAAACTTGCCAAGTACGTTCCTGCTCGTGATTTCGAGGTTGAGGGAGCAAAATATAAGGTCAACCTAAAAAACTGCTATGCGCATATTCCTGAACTGCACGAGCAGGTGGAGCACGGCTCCGAGCTGGTGCGCGAAACGCTGAAGTATGCTCAGGAGCTTGAGGGCAACGCGCGCAACACGGGTGTGCATGCCTGCGGTGTGATTATCGGACGCGACGACATTACCGACTGGGTTCCGGTGGCTACGGCAACCGACAAAGACGGCGAAAAGGTGCTCGTTACGCAGTATGAAGGCTCCGTCATCGAGTCGACCGGACTGATTAAGATGGACTTCCTCGGCTTGAAGACGCTGTCGATTATCATGGAGGCTCTTGAAAACATCAAGGAGCGCCACGGCATTGAGCTCGACATCGATAAGATTCCTATCGACGACCCGAAAACCTACCAACTCTATAGCGAAGGTCGCACGACCGGCACGTTCCAATTTGAGTCGACCGGCATGCAGAAATACTTGCGCGAACTTCAGCCTTCGACTTTCGAAGACCTAATCGCCATGAATGCGCTCTATCGTCCGGGACCTATGGCTTACATCCCGCAGTTCATCAAGCGTAAGCACGGTCAAGAGCCGATTGAGTACGACATTCCGGTGATGGAGAAATACCTCAAGGACACTTACGGCATTACCGTCTATCAGGAGCAGGTGATGCTCTTGAGCCGCCAGCTTGCCAACTTTACTCGCGGCGAGAGCGACGCACTGCGTAAGGCGATGGGTAAGAAGAAAAAGAAAATTGTCGACGAGATGAAGCCGAAATTCATCGAGGGCGGAAAGGCTAACGGCCACGACCCGAAGATTCTCGACAAGATTTGGTCGGACTGGGAAAAGTTTGCTTCGTATGCGTTCAATAAGTCGCATGCCACGTGCTATTCGTGGGTTGCCTATCAGACGGGCTATCTCAAGGCGAACTATCCAGCCGAATATATGGCAGCCGTGCTGAGTCGAAACCTTAACGACATCGCCAAACTTACCAAGTTTATGGACGAATGTAAGGTGATGAAAATCGACGTAAAGTCGCCGGATATCAACGAGAGTCGCGCGCGGTTCAGCGTAAACAATGCCGGACAGATTCGTTTCGGACTTGCCGCTATCAAAGGCGTGGGACTCAACGCCGTACAAGCCATCCTCGACGAGCGTAAAGCCAACGGACCGTATAAATCGGTCTACGACTTGGTGGAACGCATCAACCTGACGACGTGCAACCGTAAGGTTATCGACAGCCTTGCTTTGGCAGGCGCTTTCGACCGCTTTGGCGTCAATCGCGAGGACTTCGAAAAGACCGACGACGAGCCTTCGTTCGGCGAACTGCTTGTGCGCTACGGTCAACGCTTCCAAACGCAGAAAGCCAACCAAACGGCGTCGCTTTTCGGCGACATTGAGGAAATCGACACTGCCAAGCCGGAGCCGTCGCACCGCAACACCTGGACCGACATTCAGCGACTCGACCGCGAGCGCGAATTCGTGGGACTTTATCTGTCGGCGCACCCGCTGGATAAGTACTACACCGAGGTGGAATACGGTTGCAACGTCAAGGCTCAAGACTATTCGACTATCAAGCAACTCGAAAATTTCGACTACGTTTTAGGCGGTTTGGTGGTTGAAAACAAAGAGCTCGTATCGCGCAACAACTCGAAATTCGCCGTCGTAAAAATAGAAGACTATACCGGCACGGCGGAGTTGCGCTTATACGGACGCAACTACGAGACGTTTGCACCGCAATTTGTCGTCGGGATGCCTGTTGCCGTACGCTTTACCTTCCAACGCAGCCGCTTTGCTCGCGGTGATTCGGCAGACAAATTGTATTTCACGCTTCTTTCGGTGTCGAACATCGACGGTATGCGTGGCGACCTCGTTCGCGGCATCACGCTGCGCACCGGCGAGGTGAACCTTATGAATAACCGCTTTAGCGATTTACTCGCAGCCAACGTCAACAACGACGACGAGTCGGCACTGCCGATGAAGTTGGAATTGCTTAACAAGAAGAATAATCTTATTGTAGAGCTCAATTCGCCGTGTCGAGTCGTGGCAAGTCGCGAATTCTTGTGCGAACTGGAGGATATGGGCGTTGATTTTGCTTTCGATTCGCCGTTGTCGGCAATCCCGGAATAGAAAAACAAGAGCCTGTATCATAATAAATGTTAAAGCAGAGGCGGGCAGTCATTGAGCAAATTTGTTCGTGCTTATAAGGGCGTGTGGCGAGCCACATAACCGTTAGGCACGGACAAAGATGCCAATGAATGTTCGTGCAAAGGTAATTGTTTTTAGTATAAACGATTGATTTTTTCAAGAATAACGATTTTTTGAAGAAAATGTGCTGCCCTGTTGTATATTTTGGTCGATTTTTGCTTTTCGCCGCAGTCACATAGCCCGCTATGCTCCTTTGGCTCAAAACAAAACTCGCCTCAAACTATGCAACCTCTGCTTTTAATATTTATTATGATACAGGCTCTTACTTTGTGGCGGTGGTGTCGGCAGGAGTCGGTGCCACTGCTTCTTTTTTAGAGCGATGGCGACGCAGGAAGCTGTTGAAGTCGTGCTTGAACATAATGCCGACGCCTTGCGTTGTCAGGGCGTTGCGGATGTAGTAGTTTTGGTCGTTGTAGCGGTTGTATGCTTTAAGACGGAAGTTTCCGTTTTTGGTCAAGAGGTATTCGATGTCGAAGTCGCCGATAAAGTTGTTGCTGTTCATGGCATTGTCGGTGTAGCCGAAGTTGCCGTTGAGCAGCAGACGGTTGTTGAGCAGGCGGCTCGACAGAGCGAGTTCGACTTCGACGTCGGAGAAGTCGCCTTTGTCGGAGTGGAAGTTCGGCGCAATAGTCCAGTTGTCGCTGATTTGTCCGAGCATACTTGTCAGCTGGCTCGAAACGGTCGACGAAGCCACCGATGCCAGCTCATTGGAACGACCGGTTCCGCCCATATATTCCGGCGTGTAGAATCGTCCGAGTGCGAGCAGATAGAGAATCTGTTGGTTCATCAGATCGTCGGTGCTGACGATGCTCTTCACCTTTCGGTAGACGTCGGTTGTAAGGGTGGGGAATTCGAGGTCGAACGAGATGTCGGGTTGCGAGATGACGCCGCTGAGGTTGAGTAGCGCGTTGACGGGCACGAGGGTACGGTTGAGCTCACGGTCGTCGGCAAACGATTCGTCGAGGTCGAGCAGGTTGGCGTTGACCGAGTAGGCTGCTTGCAGGTCGACAATGGCTTGCAGCGGGTCGCCGTGGAAGGCAATGGTGGCGCCGGGCTTGATGTTAAACTCGCGGATGATGATGTCTTGCAGCGTGAAGTTGTAGCGCCCTTGGTCGACGGTGTAGCTGCCGAACATTTTCATCTCGTCGCTCGACGAATATTTTATTTGCAGGTTGCCCTTTCCGGTAGCGCGTATGCGGTCGCCGCCTTCGGGGTCCATTATCATTGTAATCGCCACATTCGGGTTTGCTTCAACTTGCAGGTTGAGGTTGAATTGTGACGGGTTTTCGTCTTTTTTGTTTTGGTTGAGTGTGGCGAGGAAGTCGAACGGCTGTTTTGCTCGTTTCTCTTTTTCTTCTTCGAGCCGTTTCTCTTTGCGCTTGTCGGTGAAGGTAATAAACGAGTATTCGCCGGCTTCTTCTTGGTCGCTAAGCACGAATGTGAAGCTGGAATTGCGCGCCGCCGACATATTGATGTCGATGTCGCAACGTCCGGGGATTCCTTTGACGTAGGCAGAGCCGTTGGCGTAGACTTTTCCGTACCAGAGCGGGTTGATTTTCTCGTTTGTGTCGTAGCAGAGCAACTTGTTAGCCTCGGTGACGGCGAAGTCGTAGGTCGCGTCGTGGAAGTAGTTGTGGGTGACGGTTCCGCGGAGTTTGGCGGTGTTGCCTTGCATGTCGCGGAGCACGGCGTCGCGTATCATGATTCGTCCCGGCTCGAGAATTACGGAGTCGCTGACGGTGTAGTATGTGTTGGTGTAGTCGAGTTTCATTTTGAAGTTGTCGGCAAACATACGTCCGCGAACGTTGAGTAGCTTAAACGTGCCGTAGAGTTCGCATTCGCCGGAGGCTTCACCGCTGATGTCGGAGGTGAAAGCCTTCATAAAAGGCTGAAGCAACTTGACGTTGACGTGGTCGGTGTTGAATTTGAAGTTGAGCGAGTCTTTGCCGAGGTAGACGCCGCCGCGAACGTACGTCATTCGCTTGTTTGGCTGCGCGATGTCGGCATTGATGATGATACCTTTGTTTTCGTTGTCCCAAGCGCTTTGGATGTCGGCTTCGCCAAGCAGTGCGTGGTGGTATGCGAAGTTTTTGACGTGCAGGCGAGGCGTGTTGAGCTGCGGCGTGCGCGTAAACAGCGACGAGGCGAAGAAGTCGCCGGTAGCATCTCCGCTGAAGGCTACGTGGTTGATGTTGAGCGTTTCGAAGATGTAGCCGAGGTCGATGTTGTTGAGCTGTAGTTTTATGACGTCGTCGGGATTGGTCGAAGCCATGCCGTTAGCTTTTATCGATTGGTTGTCGCGATAGACGTGTATGCCGTCGACGGTGATTCGTCGGTCGTCGATGTTGATTCGTGCGGGCGTAACGTGCCAGGTGGTGTCGTTGACGCTGAACGTGGTGGGATTGATGTCGATGTCGGCGGCAAAGCGGTTGTCGTCGTTGCGCTTGAAGAGGGTCGACAGGTTGATGCTTCCCGAGAAGTTGCGTTTGCGGTCGTACTGCCAATTGATGTCGGAGTCGAATCGGTCGGCGGCGCCTGTGCCGTTGAACACGAGCAGTATGTTGCCGTTTTTGTGGTCGAGTTGGCTCACGGCGTTGATGCTCATCATATCGTTGTCGCCGTCGAAATCTATCGACAGACTGGTCTTTTCTATCATCTTCTTGCCTTGCACGAGGTAGGGCGCATCGATGCCGATTGTTGCACGTCCGTCGATGTCGTCAACGCGACCAGAAATCTTTATTGGGTGGGCAATTGTCAGCGGTGCGTTGAAAAATTTGAGCAACTTTTCGTTTTCGGCAATTTGGAAGTGGTAGACGAAGTCGTTTTGGTTGCCGGATTTGGCTTTCTCGTTTGCGGGGATGTAGTCAGCCAGGCTTGGGAAGATGTTGCCCACGATGTGCTTCAACGAGGTTGTAAGTCCGGCGAAATTGGTCGTGCCGTCGATGTAGCCGTTGAGTATTTCCGAATTGATTGTGTAGTATTTTCCGGCATCTTTTTGGCGAGCCGTTATGTCCAGGTGGTCGATGTTGATGCCTTCGTTTTCCTCGTTCATGAACGACAAGTCGCTGAGCATCAGGTCGCCTTCGACGTTGTCGATGTTGTTACCGGTCAGCGACACTTCGGCGATGCCGTTAAGTCGGTAGTCGCGATATTTGTTGGTGAGGTTGAGGTTTGCAAGGCTGAGGTTGGCGAGCGTGGCAACGACGTCGACAACAGTGTTTTCGCCGTCGGGGCGGAACTTTCCTTCGATGTCGAGGTCGATGTTCGGGTCGTGCAGGCAAATCTGTCCGTCGTAGTTGCGTCCGTCGATTTCCAGGTCAGCGTTTATGTTGTTGTAGCGATAGCCCTTAAGGTCGATGTAGTTGATTGTGCCGTCGACGTTTCCGTGAGGCAGACCTCCTGCGAGAGCCACGTCGGCGTTGATGTCGAAGGCGAGTTCGTTGAGCACGTCGGGCATCTTTGCCAGTCCGCCGATTTTGAGGTTGCGCGACTTAAGTTTTCCGTTGATGTGTGTCACCGAGCCTTTGTCGTTGCGTTTTAAGCCTAAATCGGATTCGAGTTGTCCCAAAGCGGTGTTGATGGTTCCGGCGTAGTCTACTCGCTCGGGTTTGTAGGACAATGAGCCGTTGACAGCGAGAAAATCAGCTGCGTCAATCACTCGAACTGCGCCGCCGGGAAGTTTGAAGCGCATCATTGAGTCGTCGAGCAGTTGACGTATTTCTGCATGAAGGTTGATGCTGGGTAGTTCGGCGCTGAGGTTTTTGCCGTCGGTAAGGTTGTCGATGCGTCCGGATGTTTTCAGCGTAAGCGCGGAGTTGGCGGTCGACAAGTCGAGTGTCTCAATCATTACGTGGTCGAGCGTGCCGGTGAGCAAGCACGTCATGTAGATCGGCTCGCGCATATTCTTGAATGCCGGGACAAACGGCGTGAGGTCGGCAAGTGTAATGTAACTGTTGGCAACGACGAGTCGCAGCGGCGTCGAGCGAATGTCGTCGGCAATCGTTTGCAGCGACTTGTAGCGGACGGTGATGTCTTGCGGCACGAGCAAACTGCCGGGCATGGCTATACGGAGGTTCTTCACGTTGAGCATGTCGGGATAGACTTCCACGTTTGCCGCTAAGTCGTTGAGTTCGAATCCGCTAACTTCGTGCAGAGCCAATCGCTTGACGTCGACCACGATGGAGTCGTTTTTGATTTTCGGCAATATTGCATCGGTACGTAACCGGCTGACGGAGATGTGGTTGGGGTCGAATATTCCTGCCGGGCGGTGAGGCTCCGACACTACGTCGAACGTCACTGCGCTCTTTCGTATGGCTACCGCTTTCAGCTCAACGTCGTAAGGCGTCGGCGGCTTGTTTTTGTCCTTGCTTTTGAGTGCGTCGATGATAAACTGAATGTTGAGCGGCGCCGACGGGTCTGCCTTTTCCAATCGTGCTTTCAGCCCGACAACTTCGGCGTAGTCGAACACGAAACGTCGGTCGGCGATGAAGTCGTAAATGCTCATCTGTGCGGCAAGTTTGTCGATTGTGGCAATCGGCTTGCAGTCGCGCCCGGCAACGCTTACGTTCTCGATTTCGACCTCGTTGAACGGCTTGATTGAGACGTTGCCTATCGTAACTTTGGTGGTAAGCAGTTTCGACAGTTCCGTCTCGGCTCGGTGTTTTATCTTGTTTTGAACCGCCGGAATGCACAGCAGCAGGTATAAAATCCCGTAGACTAATACAAACAAAACGAGAAGGGAAACGAAAACGCTTCTCAACACTTTGTAGACTTTCATAAGTGTAGACTTCATTATCTTCTTCTCATTTTGTAACACAAAGGTAATGCAAATCGCGGGTATACGCAACGCGGCGCTGCGATTTTTGTCTTTAACCTGCATTATTCATACTTTTCCTACTGCAAGAACAAATCGGCAACACCTTAGCGCGATGCTTGCGCTTCCTCTTTGAAGGTGGGATTTACTACATTCCGCATCGTCATCGTTGAGCTCACGCTAATTTAGCTCTTTCGTAACGGAACAGTATGAATAATGCAGGTTAAGGCGAAAATCAAAGTATAAAATGTGTGAAAAGTGTGCGTAAAGCGCAAAAATGTTGACCGAAACTTTTGCTTTCAATTTTTTAATTGTTATATTTGCGATGTATTTGAGTAAGAAATGGGAAACAAAGGCATATTTATATTATCAATCCTGCTGATTGTCGGGCTTTTTGACAGCAATGCCAAGGAAACACG
>JBJEDO010000112.1:0-11541 GCA_051872155.1 Candidatus Limisoma sp. | reverse complement strand
AAGAGGTAAGAGGTAAGAGGTAAGAGGTAAGAGGTAAGAGGTAAGAGGCGGCGCTCAGCGCCGTATAACCTTCTAACCTCGGAGCAACGCTCCGCTATCTCGCGCCTCAGTGCGACCTATCATAGGTGCGGAGCATAGTGGAGTCTATAAGAAGCTGACAATCAGTAGGGTAGGGTCGCGCCTTGGTGCGACCGGGCAGGCGATGGAACGTTTATCGTTTATCGTCGGATGCCTCTCCACTCTTACCTCTTACCTTTGTTCCGCACCCATGCCCGGTCGCAGCAAGCCGCGACCCTACAATGTTGATACTCAGGTGTATAGATGTGTGAGCAGCAGGCCCATCCGGCTATCCCGCGCTCCGCGCAAACTAACAAAAAAACGCAAGCAAGCCGCCTCGGCGTGAGGCGGCTTGCGGTGTATTTAAGTTTCTGTTAAATTACTTAACGATAACTTTCTTAACGACTTTCGCGCCGTTTACTGTAGCCTTAACTACGTAGAGACCATTTGCGGGAGCTTTGACTTCTGTTGCGTTGTTTGCTTGAGCAACTTTTTGACCTGCTACGTTGTAAACTTCGATAGTTGCGGGAGCGCTAACTGTGATAACGTCACCGTTTACAGAGATGTTAGCCTTTGCAATCGATGTTGCTGCAACTGCACCTTGAGGATTGTAACCTTCTTCAGCGATGCGATAAACGCCAAGACCATTGAAGTTCTTGTAAGTCAAGAGGAACATACCTTGTTTGCCTGCTTCATCGTCGGGAAGAGCGGCTGTTGTAATAGCGTGGATACGAGTACCGCCATCGGTTACTTGGCCGAGACCGTCTGCCGGAAGTGTCCAGAGGTAGTTCATTGAGCTGAATTCATAGTCGCCGTTTACGGTAGTTACAACTGCTTGGCAAGTGTGAGGAGCATCGTATTGACCTTCAGAGTAGATAAGGAAGTTGTTTTCGCCGAGAACTGCTTCAGCAATACCGTTTGTACCTGCTGCCGGGCAAGGAATAGTACCGGTTGTTGTTGTTTCGCCTGTAGTTTCGTCGGTAGTTGTTTTGATGATGTCTACGTTTGCGAATGAGTCAATCATTCCACCGTTGTTGCCGTATACTGCGGGTAATGTGGTGAAACCGTCAACGTAGAACATGTTGGGTTTGTATTCTTCGTTTTTGATGAATTTTGCTACAGAAGCGAAGTTGAAGATAGTTTGGTCAGCAGGATATGTGCCGCTTACTTCTTGGTAAGGCATGCCGTTCCAACCGCCTACCCAATCAGTAGCGCCTTGTTCGCGTGTCCAAAGGAAGATGTTGAGGTTGGTGTTAGATGATGCTGCGATAACAGCTGCCGGCATTGTTTCGCCTGTCAAGTCGCCCATTACGTCGCAGTAGTCAACACGACCGATACCGCCAAGGAACGGGAGATCGCCTACCGATGTTACTGCGCCTGTTTCAAGGTCTACTGTGTATACCGGATAGCTTGCTTCACCTGTTGAGTTTGCAGCCATTGATGCAATGAAGAAGTGACCGCAGTCGTCGAAACCTACTTGGTTTGCTGCCAATGTTCCTGCGAATGCTTCGCCGTTCAATGTCAACGGAAGTGCGCCGAGATAAGCACCTGTTGCCAAGTCGAATTTTTCGATTGTTGCAACGTCACCCGAAAGACCTACGTATACTGTTGTGCCGTCGGTTGTTGCTGTACGTGCTGCCTTGTTGCAGATTGCAAGGCTTTCGTAGTTCTCAAGATCGTGGAAGCGGTCGATTACCCATACGTTTTCGCAAGTAAGACCGTTTTTCGTTTCGTAAGTTTGTCCGTCTGTTACTGCAAATGCTGATGCACCCACCATTAACAAACCTGCAGAAAGTAATAATTTCTTCATAATTAATAGTTTTAAGTTATTAAGGTTATTTCTTTTTTCTCGTTCTGTGAAGTCGACTTTCGCCGTTTCACTTTGCTAAAGTACGGATAAGAAAAATATCAAACAAGAAATTAGATTAAAAAAATTGTAAAAAACGCACAATTTTCCCAAAACGTGTTGTAGAACATAAAAAAAGGTAAGAGTGGAGAGGTAAGAGGTAAGAGGTAAGAGGTAAGAGTGACTGCGCGTCGGCGTATATCGGGGAGCGTTTATCGTTTATCGGCGGGAATCTTGTTCCTCGTACCTCGTACCTCGTACCTCGTCCCTCTCCGCTCTCCACTCTCCACTCTCCACTCTCCACTCTTACCTCTTACCTCTTACCTCTTACCTATCTCACAAACTTATACGTTTTTCCGTTCGATTTTGCGATGTAGATTCCGGCGGGGAGCGATGCCACGCTGATTGTGTCTGCCGTGGTCGACGCTACGACCTTGCCGGTGATGTCGTAGATGCGGATGCCTGCTTGTGCGGTTACGGTTGCTGCCGCGCGGTTGTAGGCGAACGACGATGTGCCGAGGTCGGCGATGCCGCCTTCAATATTCTTGACGTCGATGGTGAGTGTCGAGCCGGCGCCCACTGCCACGATGAAGTCGTCGCAAACGGCTGCGTCGAGTGTCAGCGTTGCCGTATAGCCCGTTGCGGGTACGACGGTGAGCGGGTTTACTACGTCGGCGGTCATCACGGTGTTGCTGCCGTCGGTGAGGCTGATTTCGGCACCTTCGCTGCCTTGGCATACTGCTATGTGACTTGCATCGTTGACCACGATGGCGAATTGTGCGGTTTCGCCGACTTCGATGATGTTAAGAAATTCGCACCATTCGTCGGTGTTGCGATAGGTCGAGCGGCTGCCGACGGGCACGGTAACGACGCAGTTGAGTTTGTCCATACCGTTGAAGGCTTGATAGTAGGCGCTTGCCGGGGTGGCAGATTCGGCGTAGATGGCTTTGATGCCGGTACAGTTGCCGAATGAATTTTGTCCGATTTTGGTGATGGTTGTCGGGATAGTCACTTCGGTCAGCGATACGCAGTTTTGGAAGGCTGCGTCGCGGATGAGGTGTACGCTCTCGGGGAATTCAATCGACTTGAGAGCACGACAGTTGTCGAAGGCGTGAGCGCAGATGGCGCTTTCGTTGGCTCCGGGATTAGCCTTGGCCGATTCGGTGAGCGTCGACGGGAGCACGACGTGCTCGATGGCGGTGCTTTCGAATGCGTAGTCGCCGATGGTGGTCACACCTTCGGGGATTACGACCGTGCCTTTGAGGTTATAGCATTCGGAGAACGACGAATAGATTTTGTTAATCGACGTCGGGAGCACTACTTCTTCAAGATTTGTCTTCGTGAATACGAGTTCGGGCAGTGCGTCTTGGCGGGCAGCCATTTTGATGGGCTCGCCGCTCGACATTGTCCATTCGTTGTAGGCATAATAGTCCGATTCGAGTGGCTGACGAATGCCGTAGGTGTCGTAAGTGCCTTGGTAGACGAGCGTCGCTTGCGAGATGTCGAGGCGAGTGAGCGCGCCGGCAGTGGGTTCCCACGAGAAGTCGCGACCTGCCATTTGGCGGATGAAGTCGAGGTCGGCGCCGTTGAGCGGACCGACGATGGTAAGGTCTTCGACGAGATATTTGTTGTCGTCACCGACAGCGGCGGCAAGTGTGCCCGGTTCGGTGACTGTAACGGTCATAATCTTCGGGTCGACGGGTTCCGGGTTCGGGTCGACGGGCTTGCTTTCGTCGACAACGATGTTGACGATGGTTCCCCAATAAGTGTCGGCGCGATATTTGTCGACGGTGCCATCGGGCACGTAGAGCGTACACGCAGCGGTGTCGATGCCTTCGAGCACGCCGTATCCTGTTGTCGGAGGCACTGTGCCGCGGCAATGGATGGCGCTAAGATTAGTACCTTTGACGCACCAGAAGCCGAGCGTGGTGACCGATGCCGGGATGTCGAGCGTGGTGAGGCTCGAGCAGCCTTGTAGAGCGTTGTTGCCTATCGACGTTACGCCGGCGGGGATAGTGAGTTCGGCGAGCGCGCTACAGCCGTTGAGCAGTCCGTCGGCGATTGTGCTGATGGCGGGCAGGCTGATGGCGGTGAGCGACGTACAGCCGCTGAATGCTGAATTGCCGAGCGATGTTACCGTTGCCGGAATGGTCACTGCTGCGAGTGCGCCACAGCCGCTGAAGGCTTCCGAGCCGATGGATGTAACTCCGTCGGGGATGACAATCGACGTGATTGCGCTGCTCATGAAGGCGTTCGCCTCGATAGAGGTCACGCCGGCGGGCAAGGCGATGCTTGTCAGGTTAAGGTCGCGGAACATGTTGGTTCCCACGACGTTGTCTGCCGTCGTATTGCTTTTCGGATAGGTTTTGAAGTAGTAGCCGTCGTTGGCGTTTTCGACGATAGTAGCGCCGCTGAGGTCGAGCTCGACGAGCTTGCCTTCGGTGGCTTCGTTGTAGTCGTTACGTCCTGCCATGTCGCGGATGAGCGCGATGTCGGAGTTGCTCACGAGACCCGTCACGGTGAGTTGCGTGATGTTGTACTTGTTGTCGCCGACGGCGCTTGCCAGTCCGCCTGCCACCTCGAGGTTGTACGTCTCTGCGGCGGCGCCAAGACAGCCAAAACAAACCGCTACGGCTGTCAGAATTGATGTTGTTTTATTCATTTATGGTTATGTTTTGTTCGTTCAAACTATTTAACTATCACTTTTTTAGCCATTTTGCCCACTTTGACGAGGTAAACGCCTGCCGGAGCGTAGACAGTTGTCTTGCTGTCGGCTGTGCCGCGGTAGAATGCCTTTCCGTCGGCGGTGTAGACAGCCACGTCGCTGCCTTGAGCGCCGCTGACGATGATTGCGCCGCGGTTGCCGTAGATGGCTATTTCGCTGCCGGCGATGCCGTTAACGCCGCCGTCGGCTGTCGACACGGTGTTGGAGGGCTTCGATTCGCCGACGGTGTAGACTGCCGTCACGTTGTAGGTCTGCACGTCGGTTACCAGGTCGTCGACATATGCGGTTGCCGCAACGAGGTCGGAATTGATGCGGATGTCGTCGCAGTAGACGTTGTAGCCGCTGAGCACGGGGATGGCTTCGAGTTTAGCCTCGAAGGTCGCATCGTCGACGAGCAGTGCAAAGCCGTCGGCGGTCGTTGCCGTATGGCGTACGGCGAAGAAGTTGGTGCCTTCGGGCACGTCGAACGCAATTTCGGTCCATTCTTCCGGAGCTGTGCCGCCCACGCCGCTGAGTGCGGTGAAACTTGCGCGGTTGGTTGCCGACGTTTCGCTCGAGATGAGGATTTCGTAGTTGTCGGTATAGCTTGCAACGCCTTTGACGAACAGTTTGACGGTCTGCGCCTTACCGCTCAGTTGCGGCGAGATGAGCCAGTCGTCGGTCGTGCCGGTGTCGGCGATGAACGAAATCATGCATTGTTCGCCGCTGTGAGCCGCCCAATCTGACGGATAGCCGTATTCGTCGATGTCGGCGCCGATTTCGGGAGCGTTGAACACGATGAATGCTTGTGCCGCGCCGCGATTTTGCCAAGTGCCGGAGAAGTAGGCTGTGCCTTGGCGGTCGACGTCGGCGAGTGTCCACGAACCTACGCCGTCGATGATAAACGACGCATAGTCTTCGAAGTCGTCGGTCTCGGCAACGGTCTCGTTAACGTCGGGAGCGGTCCACGACAGGTTGACTTTCGTGCCGTCGACGGCTGCGCGCAGATTCTTCGGCGTCGGCAGGTGCTGACGACGGATTTCGACTGTCGAGGTCGACGTCGTGTTGTTCGTCAGGTTCATATCTTGGTTGCATTCCACAACGGCGTAGTATTCGGCAGTGTCGCCGAACGTTCCGTCGGGAGTCTGGCTGAACGTGTAGTCGCGGTAGCTGTTAGCGAGGAGTGTAACGCCGTTGAGCGTGCCCACTTTAGCGCCGTCGCGGTAGAGCGAAACGCTGAAACCGCCGGTGCCGATGGCTTTCGTACCTACGTTGGTGACGCGTACGGTGATGTCGTAGTCGGCGCCGACCGTCATGCGCTTCGGACAGGTGATGCTCGTCGCTTCGAGGTTGTAGTCGAGCACGTCGCGAACCACGATGTTGTCGACGTGGATGCTCGTCAGCCCGTCGTGGCCGATGGCGCGCAGGCCGAGTCGCATATATTCCGCCGGCTTGAGTCCGGCAAGCGGGATGCTCACTTTCTTCCATTCGCTGCTGCCCGTGAGTGCGCTCATGTCGATGGTTTCGAGCGTGTTGAATTCGTAGCCGTTGGTGGTGGCTTCGACGATGAGTTCGTTGGTCGAGCCGTTCGGGTAATAGTAGTAGAACTCGAGCGTCGGGTTGACAGCCGACTTCAAGTCGATTTTTCCGGAGTAGAGGTAAGCTTCGTCGTCGGCATACATCGGCACGAACGAGAGCAGACCGCCGTCGAGGTCTTGCGGCGACGCTGCCGGCATCGAGCCGTAGGCGAGCACTTCCCAGATGCCGCTGTTTTCGGGGTCGTCATCGTCGATGCCCCAGGTGTCGTAGTGGATTGAGGCGTCGCTGAACGATTCTTTGAACGGAAGCGGGTAGGGCGTGCCGAACACGAAGATGTTCGACGCTTCGCCGTAGCCCACGCCTTTTGCGTTGACGCCGAACACGATGTATTTCTGTGACTCTTGTCCCGTGGTTACGCCCGAGTCGAAGCTATAGCTTGTGCCTTCGACGTTCATGGCTACGATTGTCGTTTGGTCGACGCCGTTGAGGATGTGGTAGGTCAGTTGCGTCGGGTCGATGTAGCCGCCGTTTTGTCCCGTCGTGGGTGCATCCCAGGTGAGGAGTGCCTTGCCGTCTTGCTCGCGGAGCACGATGTTCTGTGGAATGCCGGGCAGGTCTTCGCCGACGAACACCGATTTGGTCGTCTCGAGACTCGGTCCGGCTGCGTTGGTCGTAAATACGGTATATTCGTTCATGCCCGATTCGCAAGCGTTGTCGACAAACGAGATGTGCGTGCCGGCTGCTTGGTTGCTGTATGCCTTGACTATCGAGTTGCCGCGGCGAACGGTTACCTTGCTGACGCTCTCGAGGGCGTCGCCTTTGATGGTCGTCGTCGGTACGGTAAATTCAACGGCTACCGACTGCTCGCCGTTGCGGCCTGCTGTCAGGGTGAGGTCGTCGACGGCTGCCGGCGCGTTGACCGACGCTGCCACTTCGATGGCGATGTCTTCAAGGTAGAGTTTGTACATCTGTGCGTCGCTGACCGATTGGAAGCCGAAATAGTAGTCGGCATCGGCATCGACGGTGAACGTCTTTTCGTAGAGCTGACTTTGCAGCGATTGTATGATGGTTTCGCCGAAGAGTTCGTTGGTCATATCGGCAACGGTGCGTCCCGTGCCGAACGCCACGCGCATCTTCTCGGGCCAACCCGACGACATCGAGTGGGCGTGGAAGCGGATGCGGTAGAGGTTGTCGGCAGTGATGTGGATTGGCGGCGTGATGAGCCAGTCGTTCATGCTCTGTGTGTTGCTGTAGGGGCAAACCGCCGAGCCGGAGTCTTCGAGTTTCCACGTCAATCCGTCGCCGTTAGCGTCGATGACGGTGAAGAGGTTGAAGTTCGACGCGCGGTCGAATGTTTCTTCGTAGGGCAGGGTGAATGCCTCGCCGATGAGCAGTTTGTCGGTCGTCGCCGAGCCGCCTTCGAGGTTGTTGCTGAACGCTATAACTTCGTACCAAAATGCCGAAAGCGAGAGCAGGTTGGGCGAGTCGGTGTAGGTGGTCGCCGTCAGCTTGTCGGCAATGACAACGGCGTCGGGATAGCGAATCACCTTATAGTTGAGTGCTGCCGGGTTGAGATATCCGCCGTGTGCGCCTTCGGTTGGGGCGTCCCAGCTGAGGCGTATCGACGAACCGTCGATGGTTGCCGTAAGGCGTTGCGGCGCTGCCGGCGTGTCGTTGCCCACCCACAGGCGTACCTTCTCCGTCGGACCGTCGCCGACGGCGTTGCGAGCGCGTACGGCAACCTTGAATTCGCCGATGGTGTTGTTGACAATCGTTTCCGAAATCGCCTCGCCGGCATTAGCCGTGCCGAGGGTGTATTCTACGTCGTTGAGGCTGATGATGTAGTCGAGTTCGCCGCTCAGCGCCGTGCCGTCGTAGGTCGTCGTCGGTAGGGTGAACGTGACAACCATATTGCCTGTCGTCGCCGTGTCGTAGGTCACGTTCAGGTCGGTCACCGCCGCCGGTGCGCCTGCTTCTGCCGATTGCCCGAAGATAAACAAGCCGCCGAATTCTTCGTTCATCACGAAGTTGCCTATCAGCGTAGTCGCTGCGGTTGCGGTATCGACTTGGTAAAGCCCGTCGACGGTGTCGTTAATCGCCGCCCAGTAGAGCTTGCCGGTTGCCGGGTCGAACGTTGCCGACTGGCTATATTCCGGCATAATGCCGGTGTTGCCTACGAGCGTGAGTGCGCCGTTGGTCTTGTTGATGGTGTAGAGTCGTCCTGCACCGTCGACGCCGTAGACTTCGCCTGCGCTGTTGGCTGCCACGAAGAAGAACGGGCTTACGAGGTCGGCAATCGGCGTTACGCTTCCGTCGGCGATGCTCATTTGTCCGAAGACGTAGCCGTCCATCGAGTCGTTGAGGAAGCAGCCGTAGACCTTCTTCGTCACCGGGTCGTAGGTCAAGTCGGTCGCCACGCTGGTCAGATTGACGCGGTTTGACGTCACAATCGACCAATCTTCGGTGTCGCAGATGTAGAAATAGGCGTAGATGCCGCCGAAGCCGGTGTCGAACCAGTTGATGAAATAGTATTTGTCGTCGACGAGCACGCCGCCGCCGTTGGCGTTCAACTTCGAGTTGACTGCCACTGCGCTTACCGGGCTCGCTGTTGCTGCCGGAAAGGAGTAGATGCCATACTGCGTGTCGTCGCCGGCGCCGCCTATCAGGCTACCGTAGACGATTGTCCCGTCGGCTTCCGACGTAAGGCGCGGAAACATTGCTGTTGTGCTTCCGGTGCCGGTAAATAGCGTCCGCGGCTTTGCACCGGGGAAGACGCGTGCGAAATTAGCTTGCTCGGCTCGTGCCTCGGCGGTCGTCGCATCGCTGTGGCGTACCACTTCTGCTCGGACGAGCATCGGTAGCGCTACTGCGAGTAGCAAAACTACCGTCTTTACAAAATTGTTCCTTTGCATAGTTTTATGTAATAATGTTCTAATTTTTATATTTTGTATAATTATGCGGGTATTTTCATTTTGTAAGCAAAATGTTACGAATTTATGAATTTTTTGTCAAAAATAGTAACAATTTGTCTTGCATTGAGGTTAGTTGGTTGCAAAAGTATAACTAAAAAACCGATTTTCCAAACATTTTGTTTGTAAAAAGGTAAAAAGGTAAAAGGTAAGAGGTAAGAGGTAAGAGTGGAAATACCAATTGTGTTTACGTGGTAGGAGCATCACACCGAGAGATGACGATTCAAAACTCAAGAAATAAAGTTCTTAAGGTCAAAAAACATCAATCTTGTTTCGTCGTCCTTATCGGATTCGGTTATGAATTGAAAACCATTCCGTTTATAAAACGGTACTGCTGTTTTAAGCGCATCAACTGTAATAAAGCGACACCCAAGTCGCTTAACGTTAGAGAATGCATATTTTATATTATCAAGGATGAAAGTTCCAAGACCTTGACCTGAATATTCTTCATTCACAGCAAGACGTCCAACTTTTACCGCAGGATAACTTTTGCGTCTCTTCGAATTGGGGATATTGCGATTCAACTTATTCCATACACCCTTTTCTTCGGGATTGAAAACAATCTTATCTGCAAGCAAACTGAAATAGGCGGCAGTCTTGTTTTGTTCCATATATTCAAGAAGATAGGTTACAGTCATAAGTTCCCTTTGAAAATGTTTTGCATCTTCAAAGAGAAATTCGTTCAAATCCGCATCAGCGCATTTGAACGGTTTTATGTCTGAGTTCTCTGTGAGTTGGAACTGCCTCAATTTGCTGAAATCAATTTTTACCACTGGAAATTGCTGATAGATTTCATTACTTCATAAGCCTTACGGGCGCGTTCCTTTTCCTCTTCCGACACCGGTTTTGGTGTAGATATTAGAGTTTCAAATCTCACAGCATCCTCGCCCCTTAGTTCCGGGGTTTCTTTAATCGGTCGTGCCATAAGTAGTATTTTTTTGCAAATAAACAATATTATAGCGACTTACGCAAGAATTTAATAATTAAATGCTCCTAAAATTAGATATTTTTCTGTATTTTTCTGTTTCCCTATCTCCATTCAAATCTCGAAGAGCTTGCTGTACTCGGTTAACTTGCCGCCTGCGGCTAGGTGCGGGACGTGACTGATAATCAACCCAATGAGCTAAATTGTATAGATTTTGCTCATTGGCAGATGCTAAGTTGGAGACTTTGCGTGACAACAAGCACCTCAATTTATATTGCATTAACAAAAATTAACCGCGGGGGGAATCTTAGGCTTTCATCATTAAATTTGCAAAAATAATTTTAGACCTTAATTAGACAAAAATTGTATGAAACAAATTATTAAACAATTGTTGGCAGTCGCCATCCTATTCTCGGTGGCGTTATCCGGTTATGCTTATGATTTTGAAGTTGGCGGTATCTATTACACTAAAAACAGCGATGGAAAAACCGTGACTGTAACTTCTAAAGACACTGATTACAATTCCTATAGCGGTTCGGTTGTGATACCTTCAACCGTAACATATAACGGTACAACTTACTCTGTCACTGCGATAGAAAATAGTGCATTCCGAGAAAGCAGCGGACTGACATCGGTGACTATCCCCAACTCGGTCACTACGATTAGCCATTTTGCATTTACCAATTGCACCGGACTGACATCGTTGACTATCCCCAACTCGGTTACTTCTATTCAAATTTGGGCTTTCTATGGCTGCGAAAAGCTGACTTCAGTGACTATTCCAAGCTCGGTCGTGTCGATTGGTGAATGGGCATTCAAGAACTGCACCGGACTGGCTTCGGTGGTTTTTAATGCTGAAAATTGCACACACATGGGGAACGGCTCCGGTCCTGTGTTTGAGGGTTGCAGTAATTTAACAAATATAACAATAGGTGATAATGTCCAATTGATACCTGATTATGCTTTTGAAGAATGCCGCGCACTGACATCTATTAATATCCCCAACTCGGTCACTTCGATTGGTAAGTATGCTTTCTACGTATGCATCGCACTGACATCTATTAATATCCCCAACTCGGTCACTTCGATTGGTAAGTATGCTTTCTGCGTATGCGCCGCACTGCCATCTATTACTATCCCCAACTCGGTCACTTCTATAGGCGATTGGGCATTCTCGTTTTGCCACGGACTTACTTCGATAACAATACCAAACTCGGTTACCGAGATTGGAAAGCAAGCATTCAGAACTTGCCTCGGGCTTACATCGGTAACTGTCTCTAACTCAGTTACTTCTATAGGGGAAGAGGCATTTTTGGGTTGCAGAGCACTCGCGTCGTTCACATCGCTTAATACCACGCCGCCGACATTAACTTCTGAGAATGTGTTTACCGACGTACCGACAGATTGCCCGTTATATGTCCCGAAAGCGAGCATCGAGGATTATAAAGTAGGGTAATTCCAAAAATAGCTAACTAATTATTTGTCAGATAGATAAATTTAT
>JBJEDO010000111.1:0-46059 GCA_051872155.1 Candidatus Limisoma sp. | reverse complement strand
AAGTGCGCACGCCGAAAGGGCGCGTCGACATGGTGATGAATTCCGGCAAGGCACTCTATCTTTTCGAACTCAAACTAAACAAGTCGGCTGAAGCGGCGATGAATCAAATCAACCTGAAAGACTATCCGTCGCGCTTTGCCCTCGCGGGGCTGCCCGTCGTAAAAGTCGGCATCAATTTCAGTTCCGAAACTCACACCATCGAAGATTGGATAATCGCCGATAAATAACCGAAGTCGCTCGTCGCGGCGAAAAATAGCGTAAAAAACAAGCGGCAGTGCTCGGCGTGTCGAAAATTTTTTGTACCTTTGTGTGAATATAAAATCAACACCCTGTGGCAGAGAAAATCGTTGAAACCCCTTTGATGAAGCAGTTTTTCGAGATGAAACGCAAACATCCCGATGCTATCTTGTTGTATCGTGTGGGCGACTTCTACGAAACGTTTTCGACCGACGCCGTTACCGCTTCCGAAATTCTCGGCATAACGCTCACCAAGCGCGCCAACGGTCCCGGGCAGAGCATCGAATTGGCGGGTTTTCCGCACCATGCTCTCGACACTTATCTGCCAAAACTCGTGCGCGCCGGCAAGCGCGTGGCTATCTGCGAGCAGCTCGAAGACCCCAAACTCACCAAGAAACTCGTCAAGCGCGGCATCACCGAGCTCGTCACGCCGGGCGTTGCAATCAACGGCAACATGCTCGACTTCCGCGAGAATAACTTCCTCGGCGCCGTCCATTTCGGCAAAAACGCTTGCGGCGTGGCTTTCCTGGATATCAGCACCGGCGAATTTATGACCGCCGAGGGTACGATTGACTATATCGACAAACTGCTCGTCAACTTTGCTCCGAAAGAGGTACTCGTCGAACGCTCGCTCAAACGTCGCTTTGACTCTACTTTCACCTCGAAATATCTCACCTACGAGCTCGACGACTGGATGTGGGCGGAAGACGCCGCGCGCGAACGTCTGCTCAAGCAGTTCGAGACGCGCAGCCTTAAAGGCTTCGGCATCAACAACATGCACAACGCAATTGTGGCTTCTGCCGCCGTGCTTTTCTATCTCGACATCACTCAGCACACCCAAATCAGCCACATCACGTCGATTTCGCGCATCGAAGAAGAAAAATACGTGCGGCTCGACCGCTTCACCATACGCAATCTCGAAATTGTCGACTCGATGGCTGAAGAAGGCACCGCCTTGCTCGACGTTGTCAACCGCACGGTCAGCCCGATGGGTGCTCGCATGCTGCGCCGCTGGCTGCTCTTTCCGCTGAAAGACCGCAACCAAATCAACGACCGTCTCAGCGTGGTCGAGAGCCTCTTCAAAGACCCGCAGGGACGCGAACTGCTGCACAAGCATCTCGAAACCGTCGGCGATATGGAGCGCCTCGTCTCGAAAGTGGCTGTCGGACGCATTTCGCCGCGCGAGACCGTCCAACTCAAGAACGCACTGCGCGCAATTGCGCCCGTCAAAGACTACTGCGAAACGTCGGACAACCCCGTGTTGCGCTCGTTCGGCGACCAACTTAACCCGTGTACGCTCATCCGCGACCGCATCGAGCGCGAAATCAATCCCGACGCGCCCAACTCCACAAATCGCGGAAAGGTGGTGCGCGACGGCGTCGACAGCGAACTCGACGAACTTCGCGAAATTGCCTACTCCGGCAAAGATTACCTCATGCAACTGCAGCAACGCGAGAGCGAAGCAACCGGCATTCCAAGCCTGAAAATTGCTTACAACAACGTGTTCGGCTACTACATCGAGGTGCGAAACACCCACAAAGACAAAGTGCCCGCCGAATGGATTCGCAAGCAGACACTCGTCAGCGCCGAGCGCTACATCACGCAAGAACTTAAGGAATACGAGGAGAAAATTCTTGGCGCCGAAGACCGCATCCTCGCTATCGAAAATCGCATATTCAACGAACTCATCGCCGCCATAACATCCTACATACCGGCAATCCAGCTCAACTCGGCGCTGATTGCCAAAATCGACTGCCTGCTGTCGTTCACAAAAGCATCGATAGAGCATCGCTACAACCGCCCGGAGGTCAACGATTCGCTCGACATCAACATCGTCGAGGGACGCCATCCGGTTATCGAAACACAGATGCCTCCCGGCGAAACTTACGTGAGCAACAACATCAACATCGGCAACGAAAGTCGGCAGATTATGATTATCACCGGGCCGAATATGGCTGGTAAGTCGGCTTTGCTGCGACAGACGGCGCTCATCGTGCTGCTTGCGCAAGTGGGCTGCTTCGTGCCCGCCGACGCCGCGCAGATAGGCATTGTCGACAAGATTTTCACCCGCGTCGGCGCAAGCGACAACATCTCGCTCGGCGAATCGACGTTTATGGTAGAAATGAACGAGGCGGCTTCGATTCTAAACAACATCAGCGAGCGAAGCCTCGTGCTCTTCGACGAACTCGGACGCGGCACGAGCACCTACGACGGCATCTCGATTGCCTGGGCGATTGTCGAATATCTGCATCAGTCGACAAAATCTCATCCAAAAACGCTGTTTGCCACTCACTATCACGAACTTAACGAGATGGCAAAGACGTTCAGCCGCATCTTCAACTACAACGTGTCGGTGAAAGAAATCGACGGCAAAGTAGTGTTTCTGCGCAAACTCGTCGAGGGCGGCAGCGAGCACAGTTTCGGTATCCACGTGGCTAAACTGGCAGGCTTGCCGAAGTGGATTGTCAAGCGCGCCGACGAAGTGTTGCGACAACTCGAAGCGGCAAATTCGCAAGAACGTATGACCGAGAGCCTGCAAAGTATGCCGATGGCGGGTCAGGGCGTGCAACTCTCGCTCTTCCAGCTCGACGACCCCGTGCTGAGCCAAGTGCGCGACCAGATTCTCGACCTCGACATCAACAACCTAACGCCGATGGAAGCCCTCAACAAACTCCACGACATCAAAACGATTATCACCGGCAAGAAATGATTTACTGATTGTCGCTATTGATGAGATTGACCACAACTTATAGTATGGAATTTCTCGCTTAATCCTTCTATTGCCCTCTATTCGAACCTGTGCATTTTTTGCACAAGTTGAAGATTCTTCCAATTCCTCTGATTTATAGATATTTTCTAAAAAAAACAAGTGGCGGAATCGTTTTCGCTCGACCCTGCCACTTGGTAGTCAATCCGTCAACCCGAAATGCGGGCATCGGTTTGCTCTAATACTGCAACTCTACATTGTCAATCCAAAGAGTTTGGTCGATAGTACCTTCGTAGGCTGTACCGCAGCCGGCGGAGAACATCATCATCATGTGTGTCGGCTTGGCATCGGCATCTGCCCATCCAACTTCTTTGACGGGCACCATTTTACCCTTGCTGTTGGTTGCGTAGTAGGGGCGATTGTTGTCGATAAGACCCATCCACGATTTGTAGAACGATTCGCCGGTGATGTCGCCGTAGTGGATGGCGAGTTTGTGGCCGTTAATCCAGCCGGAAGTGCTCTTGTAGAAGCGTTCGCGACCGGTGCCTACGCGCTTTGCAAAGATGTTGCCTTTTTCGTCTTCCCAGCGTTGCTGGAGGATTACGAACGTCTCGCACGCATTTTGCTTGTTGAGCGTTTTTTGCTTGCCGAAGCCGCTGGCGTAAATCATTTTAGCACCGGCAGGGATGTACACTTTATAGTCGTAGATAAGGTATTTGGGACGTTTGGTGAACGCCACACCCATATCGAGTTTGCTGTAAGGATTCTTTGTGCTGCTCACCGGCTCGATCATTCTGCCGAGGTACGAACTACCCGAAGCGAGCACGTCGAGGTTGATGAGACCGAGCACTTTAACGTGTTCGAAGATTGTGGTCATCTTCATACACGTATTGCCGCCGCTGCGCTTGTCGGGCATCACAGAGCAACTGCCTTTCGACACGCCCGAAACTTTTGCGTAGACGTTGCTCGTAGCCCAAGGCGAGCCGCCGCGATTGGTGTAAGCCTTGTTGCCGTCGATAGTTGCCGTCGGTCCGACTTCGTAGAGCGTACGCGTTGCGCCGCCGATAACGCCGGATTCGTGGATTGTGCGCGTTATCCATTGCTGGAAGTCGCCGTATTTCACTTTTTCTGTTTGGGCTGTTGCTATGCTTGCGCCCATAAGCATCAATATGCCAAGAACTACTATCTTTCTCATAACTAAGTATTTATTAACCGTTTCGCCGACCACCGCAATTGGAAGCACAGGCGAAACGCAGGTTCTAAATTGCCGCCAAAATTAATAATTTTTTAGCAATTATGGAAAGATATAGGTGTTATTTATCAATATTGTGGTCATAATGGCATATTTTTCCGCAAAAAAGCGCAACGCCTCCACAAAATGAAGACGTTGCGCGATAAAGATCTACAGAAATTTATACGGTGAGAATTTCTTTCTCTTTTGCAGCAAAGACTGCGTCGATTTTCTTGATATAGTTGTCGTGGATTTTTTGCACTTTAGCCTCAGCGTCTTTAGCAGCATCCTCGGGCATACCGTTTTTCTGTGCTTTTTTGAGGCCTTCGATGGCGTCGCGGCGAGCGTTACGCACCGAGATTTTGGCATCTTCGGCTTCGCCTTTACACTGCTTAACGAGCGACTTACGGCGGTCTTCGGTCAACGGCGGAATCGAAAGACGAATCACTTCGCCGTTGTTTTCGGGAGTGATGCCCAGTTCGGAGTTGATAATGGCTTTTTCGATTTCTTTAAACATCGATTTCTCCCAGGGAGTGATGGTGATAGTACGCGCGTCGGGCACAGCCACATTTGCAACGTTGCTAATGGGCGCTGCCGAGCCGTAGTAGTCCACCTTGATGCCGTCAAGAATCTTCACGTTTGCCTTGCCGGCACGGATGCGTGCCAAGGTCTCTTCAAGATAATCGACCGCGAGTATCATCTTCTCCTCTGCCGGTTCGATATAGTTTTTTACGTCGTCCATAGTGTTGTATTTTTAAGTTAATTATTTTTCGTTTAGGTGGTTGCTAATAGACCAAAGTACCTATGTTTTCGCCGGAAATCACGCGGGTAAGGTTTCCGCGGGTGTCCATGTCGAAGACGATGATTGGCAGATGATTTTCTTTGCACATCACGGTAGCCGTGAGATCCATCACCTTCAGTCCGCGCGACAGGATTTCGTCGTAAGAGATTTCGTCGAATTTCGTTGCCGTGGGGTCTTTTTCGGGGTCGGCAGTGTAGATACCGTCGACGCGAGTGCCTTTAAGCATCACGTCAGCCTCAACCTCGATGCCGTGGAGAGCCGAGCCGGTGTCGGTGGTGAAGTACGGGCTGCCGGTGCCGCACGAGATGATGGCTATTTTGCCTTGCTTCATGGCTTCGATGGCGCGCCATTTGCTGTAGTATTCGCCGATGGGGAACATATTGACGGCGGTGAACACTTGCGCCGGTTGTCCGGCAGTTTCGAGTGCGGAAGCGAGCGCCAGCGAATTGATAACCGTGGCGAGCATACCCATCTGGTCGCCTTTGACGCGGTCCACTCCGCGAGCTGCGCCGGCGAGTCCGCGGAAGATGTTGCCGCCGCCGATAACGATGGCGATTTCGACGCCCGTGCCGGCTATGTCGCGGATTTCTTCGGCATAGTCTTTAACGCGTTGCGGGTCGATGCCGTAGCCCTGGTTGCCCATAAGCGATTCGCCGCTGAGTTTGAGCAAGATTCGTTTATAGTTTGTCCTCATTTTTTTGATGCTTTGTTTGATTCTCTTTGACAAATTTACTTACTTTGCCTTAGAAAACAAATTTTTGCGGTTTTAAAAATGAGTAAACGCATAAAAATTTCATATTTCGGCATCGTTTTTGCGATTTTTGCAGCGACAATGGTGTTGACGAGCGCAACGCCCTACGCCACGCTCGCCACTCGTGCGGAGCGATTCTATACGTTCGGCGAATGGGAAAGCGCGGCGGCGATGTACGAACTGATGCTTGCCGAACGCAGCGACGACGCCACGGTCTACGCTCGCAGCATTGTGGTTTCGGGAATGCTCGGTCGCAGCGACGAGCAGATTGCCGTAGTCGAGCAGTCGCAGTCGGCGGGAATTGCGCTTGTCGACATTTTTGCACTTGTCAAGAAGGATGCCTATTCGCTGTGCCATCCCGAGATATACGAGCGCCTGCTGTTGACAATCAAAGAATGTCAGCCGTGGCTGCGCCGAAGCATCAACGTGCGCTTGTCGGAATACTACGATTCGCGCAACAATGCGCCGAAGATGGTCGAATATGCCGACACGCTGCTACGAGTGCGTGCCGACGACGTCGAAGCGCTCACGATACGCGCACGCGGACTGATGCTCGACAGTCGCTACGACGATGCTATGGCAACCTATCGAGCAATTGTTGCGGTCGACTCGACGACGGTCGACGCTTGCATCAACCTGGGCGTATACTACTACCAACTTTCGCGAGGCGATTTGCCTGACGCACCTCCGACGGTCAACGCCGCCGACAGCGCACGCCGCTATCTCCTCCGCGCACACGCCCTGCGCCCCACTCCACACCTGCAAAAACTGATTGACACACTCCAAGCCACTGACCGACAATTCCACGCAGCGCAAGCTGCCGATTAACCTCTTAACCTTATAACCTCCTAACCGCGGAGCAACGCTCCGCATTCCAGCAGCTTGCTGCGACCGGACAGGCGTGGGGTGTAAAGGTAAGAGTGGAGAGAAGCCAACGATAAACGGTAAACGATAAACGTTCATCGCCTGGTAGGTCGCACCGAGGCGCAATGAACCGCCGACGGCGGTGCCGGAACGCCATTATTTTTGCGAAGTAGTTAAATACTCTACTTTCTTATCACAAACCATGCCCTCAAAAATTCCGTGAAGTTTGGTGTAGTGGCGAGTATAACTTATGTTAATATCATCGCTGATTAGACCTAACTTAGCCATATCATTAAAGAGTCTTATCAGCGAACGACCAATAGCCCATGCAAGGTTGACAGGAACTGCGTTTCCAATTTGTTTGTACTGAGCAGTTAAATTACCGCAGAACTGCCAGTCGTCCGGGAATGTTTGAATACGAGCATACTCTCGAACAGTAAGAGGTCGGGTCTCTTTTGGGTGGCAGCGTTCAGTTTGCTTTTGTGCGGGGGCACAAGTTAGGGTAAGACTGGGTTCGTCCATAGAAAGACGACGAGCCATTCCGGTTTTACCACCTCCAAGATTATAACTTCCTTTCATATAACCACGAGCCACTTCCTCGGGAAGATCTCTCCAATCGCCACCTTCCGGGACAAGTTGCATCACTTTGTATTTAGATTCCGGGTACTTTTGCCCTTCGGACACCGGAACATCTGTATTGAATAGTTCGCCTGCAAAAAATGCATCCCTAAGGGTTCTTACGGAAGGACAAACATCAGGCCATTTGAAATCTACAAGAGGTGCGATGTCGTTGCGTATGGCAATAAGAATAAGACGCTCTCTCTTTTGAGGAACATCGTACTGTATCGCACGTAGTACACGAGGTTCAATAAGCGTATAGCCTAATTCGGCTATAACATCCTTAATTGTTTGTAAGGTACGTCCGTTATCATGTTCAAACAATCCACGGACATTCTCGCCCATAAAGACTTTAGGCTGAATTTCTTTTACAGCACGAGCGAGCTCAAAAAATAAAGTACCTCTTGTTTCCTCAAAACCAAGACGTTTACCAGCATACGAAAAAGCTTGACAAGGGAAACCACCGGAAAGAAAATCGATTTTATCACGGAAAGGAGTAAAGTCGATGTCATGAACATCTCCCTCAATAACATTCCAATTTGGACGATTACGGCGCAGAGTCTGGCAAGCGCTATGGTCAAATTCATTTAGGAGGACATGGTGAAAACCAGCCTTTTCCATTCCAAGAGCCAAACCGCCACCACCTGCGAAAAGTTCAGCAGAGGTAAAATTGCAAGATGGAGTAATGTCCATCTCGTCATTCCACTTAGTCGACAACATAGCTGCGACTTCCGGTGCTGTCTTGACATCGTCAAGATAGAAATAACGCTTACCATCCAAAAGAGTATGCACCGGATATTTGCCACTGCGAATCCATATATCAACAGTGGCTCTTGATACTCCGAGAAGGTCGGCAAAATTATTAATAGAGATTGTTCTACCCGGCATTTTATTTGGCTGCAATTTGAGCGAAACCTTCGTATGTGGAGAATGCTAAAAGATAAAGCGCAGTAAGAAGGTCTGCATGTTCTTTGGTTAGTTCTTCGTAAACGGAGTTGTTGAGAGCAAGAGCTTCGTTCTCGCTAACAACATCTTCGATGATTTGTGGCAGAGCCATACAAAGCTTATAGAAAGCCTTTGAATCCTCGAAAACAAGTTCATAGAACTTATCCATCGACATACGACGAATACGATTATGGGAACGGGGCTTCTTGTCTAAGGTGATTCGCCACGTATCATCTTTTGTTTTAGTGGAAATAGCTTCGACAAGATAGCAAGTTGCTTGATCATCATCAAGTAACTTAGCTTGCATCTTCATATAAGTTTTTTGAGAAGAAGCAGAGTTCATTGTATTATGCTTATTTTTTAACTCTACATAAATATGACGCTCGTCGTTCTCCACATCAAAACCTTGTTGAGGCACTACCCATCCGTTTCCAGCGTAACGAAAGATATTCTGATGGAAGTAACCGATTCGATTAGAATTACTTTTGTCAATTTGACGGAAGCATTCATCCTCAATCGCTTGTTGGATAGTCTTGCCATATACCTTTGAGTCAAACGTAAGTTTGATAGGGTCAACAATATTTTCGTTGAATTGCGACAAAGTGATTTCGCGCCTGTACGATTCAACGGTCAACTTCACATGCTCGAAAATATCATTATCAGATATGAAGCCGAGATTATAATTATGTCTCATTATTTGACAACTAGAACTCCCGCGTAGGCAGACAGGCGACCAAGCCTTTTTCGCGACTACAAGGAAGTTCCTTAAAACATTGATAATTATTATATTACATTTGGGCGGTCTTTGTCTGCACTGGCACGTTTGATTTGCAAAGTTACGAATTTTTCCTTATATAATGTATAAGAGCATCGTATGTTTTTTAAGTGTATTTCACGGAGGGATTGCAAAGTTTCCAACTTAGCATCTTGGCGCGAGGTTTACCACAAACGGCGCGTCTCCGACGCACTCAATCCACAGCGAATCTTCGACACGCTGTGGATGCTCATTCGCTCCGATTTGCCTCACTTGCCTACCCGGTCGCACCGAGGCGCGACCGTTTGCGATGTATCCCTCTGATAATCAAGAAGAAAACACCACACATGGGTTTCGGAGACGCTAACTCAAAAATGCATCGAACACCGATTATTTGCTCTCTACTTCTTCGTTTTGCAATTTTACGCCGTCGATGACGTTAACAACGTAGTCGCCGAGTTTTTCGCTCTCGCAGATGAGGTCCATGTAGTAGATACCTTCTTCGTAGGGGTACGTCTTTTGGTTGATGTTTTCGACGTTTTCGCTGCGGAGGGCGTTGCGATAGTTGTTGATTTCACGCTCTTTGTTGTAGCTGTTCATTATGTCTTTGTCGGATGCGTTCTCGATGTCGCGAAGGATGAGTAGCATATTTTCGAGCGACTCGGAGACATATTTGAACATGGTTTCGATGTTTTCGACAATCATGCTGTTGAACACCACTTTTGCCTCGTGCTGGCGAACCATCGTGCGAGCGAGGTTGTTACAACTGTCGCCGATGCTTTCGATTTCGCTGACGATGTTCAACATTGCGGAAATCCGAAGTTTACCTTCGTAACTGAGTCGGCCGTCGATGACTTTGTTGAGGAAGTTTGCGATTTCGATTTCCATGCGGTCGGAGATTTCTTCATACTTGCCGATGCGCGAGTAGATTTTGTTGAATTCTTCCGAATCGGGCTTGGTGTGGAGCATTGTTTTGACCATGCCGAACATGCGGTTAACGCGCTCGGCGTAGACCACGATTTCGCGCTGAGCCAGGGTGATGTTAACTTCGGCAGCGCTGACGATACGGCTGGAAATGTATTTGAGTTGGAATTCTTCGTCCTCGTGGTGTTTCTTGGGTTTGAAGAAGAAGTTTGCCACCACAACGAAGTATTTCGTAAACCAAATGAGCACGCAAACGTTGACCACGTTGAAGACGGTGTGGAAAATGGAAAGAGCGATGGTGATAGTTGCGCCGTCGCCTGTGCGGGGGTCGCCGTTGCCGAAGAATTCGCTGATAGCCGACACGGCATCAATCATCGGGTAGATGAGCGCCAGTGCCCAAACCATACCGATGCAGTTGAACAGGAGGTGACCGAAAGCGGCTTTCTTGGCGGCGTCGTTGGCGCCTAACGAGGCGATAATCGGGGTGATGGTCGTACCGATGTTACTACCGAGCACCATGGCACAGGCTACGTCGAAGCCTATCCAGCCTTTGAGGCACATCACCATGATGATTGCGAAAGCGGCTGCCGACGATTGGATTATCATCGTAATCACGATGCCCACCACGGCGAAGAGCAGGATGGTGAGGAATCCCATATCGGTGTAGTTGCGGAGGAATTCGAGGGCGTTTTCGTCGAGTTCGGGGACGTTATCGCTGATGTAGCCGAGTCCGATGAAGAGCAGGGCAAAACCGATAAAAAATTCGGCTATCGACTTGTGACTGCTTTTCTTGGAGAAAAGGAAGCACGTGGCGATGCCGATAAGCGGTAGCATAAATACGTCGATTTTCACTTGACCGAACACGGCGATAATCCATGCCGTGAATGTTGTGCCGACGTTGGCACCCATGATGACAGCCATTGAGTCGGCGAGCGACATCAGTCCGGCGTTGACGAAACTGACGACCATAACGGTCGAGGCTGACGAACTTTGGATAAGTGCGGTGATAAGGATACCGGTAATGAGTCCGGCGAAGCGATTTTTGGTCATCGCCGACATAATCGAGCGTAGCCTGTCGCCGGCAACTTTCTGCAGGCCTTCGCTCATAACCTTCATTCCGTAGAGGAATAGGCCTACTGCTCCTATTAGCGTAAGGAAGTCTAAAAAAGAGTACTGCATGGTCTGAATATTAAAAAAGCATAGAATGTGACTTCAAATGCCAACTGTACGCCCCACGGAGCACAACAAACACATATCCGACACAATTCCTCTGCAAATATAATGCAACTTATGTAAAAATGCAAATCCAAGACGATTTGCATTTTTACAAGGTTTCGATATTTGTTATTATTTGTATCGACGGATGCGCTCGTCGTCGATTTGCCCCGACCAGTTGAGTCCGAAGGCGAAATCGTAGACGTTGCCGTCGGCATCGCGGTAGCAGCGGATGTCGCGCGGCTTGTCTTCGCAATGCTCCTCGACGGCTTGCATATCGGCGGGCAGTTGCAAGGGGAGCAGCGCCGAGGGCTCGGCAGCGCCCGAAATGATGTCGATATAGGCTTGCGCTTGCACGTCGAAGCCCACGAGGATGGCATCGACGAGCGGCTCGATTTCTGCCATAACGGTGGGATTCGACATCATCAGTACCAGCACGACGGGTTTTGTGCCCATAGCGGCGCGCGTCGACTTGACCAGGTCGAGGTCGCAGGCGTTGATGGTGTGCGCCCACTTGTTGCGGTAGGAGCGGTTTGTGAAGTCTTCGTAGGGGTCGCCGCCGGCTATGCTCTGACTGCGTGCCGTGGTTGCGCAGTAGTCGCCGTACTGCAACGAGATGGGGATGTAGCCGTTGCCGCCACGCTTGATGTCGTCGGGGTCGTAGCCCATCAGGTAGCTGTGGGGCGACTCGATAAAGACGATGGCGAAGTCGGCGTCGCCCGGGCTGTCGACTTGGTCGTAGCAGCGCTCGACGATGCTCTTTGCCACCGGCGAATAGATGCGCTCGGGGATGATGGTGCGCCAGTAGTTGGGACCTTCGGGGGCGTGTCGTTGCGGGATGTAGACGCGCTGACGGCTCTTGACAGGCAGCAGTCGGTTGTGGTTTTTGACCATCACGACGCTTTCGAGTTGCTGCTTGTAGCCTTTAGCCATAAACTCCGGATTGCCGACGAGGCGGATTGTTTCGTCGACGTCGACATACGGGTTTTCGAAGAGTCCGGTGCGGAAAATGTTGAGCAGCAGACGAGTTGCGGAGCGTTCGAAGCGAGCGCGCATCCACTCTTCGCCGTGCTCGGCAACGCCCATGCGATAGGCTTCGATGACGGGACCTTTCTCGTTGTTTCCGCCAAACTGGTCGACGCCTGCCATCAGGGCTTTGTAGTGACGTTCAGCCACCGACATGCGTTCGACGCCCCAGGGCTTGCCGGAGTGGATGCCGGGATGCTCTTCGTCGTGAGTGATAAGCCAGTCGGTGCAGACCACGCCGTCGAAACCCGCTTGACCGCGGAGTTGGTCGGTGATGATGCTGCGATTGAAACTGTTGCCGACGTTTTCGTCGGTTTGGTCGTACGAGATTGTGTAGTAAGGCATTACCGCCGATGCCATGCGCGTTTTGCCGCGCAGGCGGAAAGCACCTTCGGTGAACGGCAGTTTGTGGCTTTCGTAGCATCCTCCGGGATAGACAGCGAATTTTCCGTTGCCGTAATGCGCATCGCGACCGCCTTCGCCGCTACCGCCGCCGGGCCAGTGTTTAGCCATGGCGTTTACGCTCTTGCGACCCCAGCCGTCAGCGATTTCGTCGTCGCCGGTTGACGTTTGGAAGCCGTCGCAGTAGGCTCGCGTGAGGTCGGCAACCAGACGAGGCTCCGGACCGAACGTACTGCTATAACGATACCAACGCGGGTCGGTGCCCAAATCGGCTTGCGGCGAGAGCGCCGTGGCAAGTCCGAGAGCACGATATTCGGCAGAGGCTATGCGTGCAAATTCTTCGACCGTCTCGGGGCTGAAGGTCGACGCCAAGCCGAGCATATTGCTCCAAAGCGAGATTTTGCCGTCGCCGCCGGGACTGAATTCAGCATCGGCAAACGCCGAATGGCGCGGGTCGGAACTGTTGTTGGCGGGGATGCCGTGAGTGCGACCTTCGACGAGCGCTTGCACCTTATTGTTCCAGCGCGCCGCCGTTTCCGGGCAGTCGAAAGTCGACACCAGCACGTGCCGAAGATTGTCGTCGACCAAAAATTTGAGCTGCGCATCGCTCAGGTCGTACGGCTTTTTGCCGCTTTCTTCGAACGGCAGACCGCCGTAAGTGTCGTTGAGCATCGGCAACTTATTCTGAATGCTGTAGAGCATCAGTCCGGCGATTTCGTCGATGGAAAGTCGGCTCGCCAGGTCGGCAGCGCGTTGCTCCATCGGCAAGCGCCAGTCCTCGTACGGCAGCAGTTCGTCGCTACCGTCGAAACTCTTGAAAGCCTTACCGTCTTTGTAGATAATCTTGACACCCGACGTCGGCGAAAAGCCTAAATCCGGTCCGTCAGGTTGCTTGAGCAGATTGTAGTCGTCCTTCTCGAGAATGGCAAACATAGGATATTGGTTTTAAAGTTTTGCCAAATATAACGATTATTTGCGAATAATGCTTATATTTGCATAAAACAATTAGAAAACGCTATGAAACAATTTACTACCGTTAACGATATAGGCGACCTCCGCGCTGCTGTAGCCGAGGCGCTTGCAATCAAGAAAGACCGTTTTGCCTACAAACATCTCGGCACCGACAAGACGCTGTTGATGCTCTTTTTCAACTCGTCGTTGCGCACACGCCTGAGCACGCAAAAGGCAGCGATGAACCTGGGAATGAACGTGATAGTGCTCGACGTCAACCAAGGCGCGTGGAAGCTCGAGACGGAGCGCGGCGTAATTATGGACGGCGACTGCCCCGAGCACTTGCTGGAGGCGATTCCCGTGATGGGCTGCTACTGCGACATCATCGGCGTACGCTCGTTTGCCCGTTTCGAAAGCAAAGAGGACGACTACTCGGAAAAAATCCTCAACCAATTCATAAAATATTCGGGACGCCCCGTATTCAGTATGGAGGCGGCAACGCGCCACCCGTTGCAGAGTTTTGCCGACTTGATAACCATCGAAGAATATAAGACGAAAGAGCGTCCGAAAGTCGTGCTGACGTGGGCGCCACATCCGCGAGCACTGCCGCAAGCCGTGCCCAACTCGTTCGCCGAATGGATGCGCGCCGCCGACTACGATTTCGTCATCACTCATCCTCACGGCTACGAACTCGACGAACAGTTTACCGCCGGAGTGCCCATCATCTACGACCAAGACGAGGCGCTGCGCGGTGCCGATTTCGTCTACGCCAAAAACTGGGCGGCTTATGCCGACCCCAACTACGGCAAAGTGCTCAGCAAAGACCGCTCGTGGACCGTTACCACTGAAAAGATGGCGCTTACCAACAACGCCTACTTTATGCACTGCCTGCCGGTGCGCCGCAACATGATTGTCAGCGACGACGTCATCGAAAGCGACCGCTCGATTGTTATTCCCGAGGCGGCAAACCGCGAAATCTCGGCGACCGTCGTGCTCAAGCGTCTGCTTGAAGGATTAAAGTAATTAATACAAAAACCCGAGAATATGCGCCGAATATTGTTGATAGTGAGCGTTTTGGCGGCATTTGCCCTACAGGCAGCCAATACGCGGACGTGGGACGAAGGCGCTCTGCGCTGGAGCGACTTTGTGGGCGAACCCGTTGTGGTGACTACGCCAACCTATTTCAAAGGCGTGCTGCAAGTGAAGACTGTGCAAGAGCCTTCCGACAACCTGCGTCCGTCGTCGGTCAACCGACTGACGGCAACGGCTATGGCGGTGATGCTCAAAGACGTGTCGTATGCCATCGACTCGTGCGCCACGCCGCAAATGCTGCGCTATCATCAATTGCAATTCGACTTGCTCGAGTTGATGCGTCGGCGCTTGCAAGCCGAACTCAATGCCGGCGTCGAAGGTCTCGAAGCCGACACCCGCCTCAAGCACTATCAGCGCCTCTACGACGAGAAAATCACCGACCTGGCGCGTCGTACCGTCAACGGCAGCAACGACAACCGTCTGCAAGAGGAGGAATACTACGTGCGCAAAAGCCTCGAAGAATTCTATCTGCCGCAAGTTGCCGAACTCAAATACGGCAACTTCAGTTACGGCTGGTATATCGGCACCGGCACGCTCATCCCCACGGGCGACATCGGCGACATCTTCAAAAGCGCATGGCTCTTCAACATCGGCTTGACCGCCGGATATAAGCGTTTTGCGGTGAAAGCCGACATCTCTTACGGCCAGCCCGACTTGGTCGACGTGCGCCAAGAAATCTACGTCAATCCCAACCGCACGTCTGACCAGTCGAGCAATGAATGGGCAGTCAATAAGTATCTCAACCAACTCAGCGGCGTCGTTTCGCTCGGCTATCGCGTTGTTGACACCAAGAAGTTTTCGATAACACCGCACGTTGGCGGCGGCTGGACTAACTATGCTTGGGACGTTGCCGACTACAAAAAAAATCCCGACAACCCAGACAACAACCCCGAAAAAGAATATATCATCGATTCGGATATTCGCCGCAACAAGATACACAACTTCAACTTTATGGCGGGCATCGACTTCGATTGGCACTTCCACTCGGTGGTGAGCGACAATCCGTCGTTCCTGTCGGGACACCGCGAGCAATACATATCGTCGCTGCGGCTGTCGCCCTACGTCATCAACCAGAAATACACAAGCCTTGTCGGCGAACCGTCGGGCATTCAGGTCGGCATAACGCTTACTTATACCGGAATTGCCCGCTCAATCGGACTGAAATAAAAACTATCAACTTACAACACCACAACAAACCACCTAAACCATTCGCTATGAAACTTCTACGCTATCTAATGCTACTCATCGTCGCAGCCTTCGGTTTCGAAGCCGGTTCGGCAATCAAGGTCGGTGCCGAATGCACCGACGAATATGTGCCGCTGCTCGACGGCAAGCGCGTGGCACTGCTGAGCAACCACACAGGCTTGGTCGGCAAAGAGCACACGCTCGACGTAATGCTGCGCCACGGCATCAAAGTGACTACCATATTCTCGCCCGAGCACGGCTTCAGAGGCAATGCCGACGCCGGCGAGCACGTGTCGAGCAGCGTCGACAGCAAGACCGGAATACCCATCGCATCGCTCTACGACGGCAAGTCGCGAATGCCTAAGAAAGAAGTGATGGACAAATTCGACATTATCGTTGTCGACATCCAAGACGTCGGACTGCGGTTCTACACCTACTACTGCACGATGGTCGACCTGATGAACGCCGCGGCTCGCTACGGCAAGGATTTCATGGTGCTTGACCGCCCGAATCCCAACGGTATGTATGTCGACGGACCGATTCTCGACATGAAGTATGAATCGGGCGTCGGCAGGCTGCCCATCCCCGTCGTTCACGGACTGACGATGGGCGAAATCGCCAATATGGCAAACGGCGAAGGCTGGCTCAAAGACAGCCGCCGCGTCAACCTGACGGTGATTCGCTGCAAGGGCTACACCCATCAGAGCCGCTACACGCTGCCGGTGGCGCCGTCGCCCAATCTGCCGAATATGCTGTCGATTTACCTCTATCCGTCGACGTGCTATTTCGAAGCCACCCCGGTGAGCCTCGGTCGCGGCACCGACAAGCCGTTCCAGGTCTACGGACACCCGAACATGAAGGGCTACACCTACTCGTTTACGCCGCGCAGCCGCCCGGGTGCAAAAAATCCGCCACAACTCAATCGCCTCTGCCACGGCGTCGACCTTTCGTCGCTCGACCCAGAGCAGGTCATTGCCCGCGGCATCAACCTCGAATATGTCATCGACGCATACCGCAACCTCAACATGGACGACTATTTCTTCCGTCCGTTCTTCGAAAAACTCATCGGCAACGGCAACATTCGCAAGATGATTGAAGCCGGCAAGAGCGCCGACGAGATAAAAGCAACATGGGCTGACGACGTCGAAAAATTCAAGCAACAGCGTCGCCCGTATTTGCTCTACCAAGAATAACAAACACCTAAAAACCATAACATTATGACAACAGCATGGATTGTACTTGCCACAATAGCATTCTACTTTTTGCTACTCTTCATCATCTCGTGGATAACCGGACGTAAGGCAGACAATGCCGGATTCTTTACCGGCAACCGCAAGTCGCCGTGGTACATGGTGGCAATCGCAATGATTGGCGCAAGCATCTCGGGAGTGACGTTCATCTCCGTACCGGGAGCGGTGTATGCCGGGTCGTACTCCTATATGCAGATGGTGCTCGGCTTCTTCGTCGGGTCGCTCGTCGTGGCGCTGGTGCTCATCCCGATGTTCTACAAGATGAACCTGGTGAGCATCTACGGCTATTTGGAAAATCGCTTCGGCGTGGGTTCGTACAAGACCGGCGCATGGTTTTTCTTCGTATCGAAGATGCTTGGCGCATCGGTACGCTTCTTTGTGGTGTGCGTCGTGCTGCAGACACTGGTGTTTGAGCCGCTCGGCATGCCGTTCGAGGTCAACGTGATTCTGACGGTGGCACTCATCTGGCTCTACTCCTACCAAGGCGGCGTAAAGTCGCTCATTTGGACCGATTCGCTCAAGACGTTCTGCCTGGTGCTTTCGGTGGTTTGCTGCATCGTCTACATCGCCAAGAGCCTGAACCTGGGCATCGGAGAACTGCCGAGCGCTATTGCCGCCGACCATACAAGCCGCATCTTCTTCTTCGACGACCCCAACGACGGCAAATACTTCTGGAAGCAATTCATTGCCGGTATATTTATGGTAATCGCCACAACGGGACTCGACCAAGACCTTATGCAGCGCACGCTCAGTTGCAAAAACTACCGCGAGTCGCAGAAAAACATGATAGTAAGTTCGGGCGTTCAAATCTTCATCATCGGGCTGTTTTTGGTTCTTGGAACGCTGCTCTATATGTACTCGGGCGACAACCTGCCGATGAAAGACGGCAAGCCGGTTGGCGATGCCGTGTTCGGCAACGTGGCGTGGAGCGACGGTTTCCCGATTTTTATCGGCGTAATGTTTATCATCGGGCTCATTGCGGCGGCTTATAGCGCTGCCGGAAGCGCATTGACCGCCCTAACGACGTCGTTTACGGTCGACATACTCCAAGCCGACAAGCACGGCGACGATGCCCGTCTGACGCGCACCCGCAAGATGGTGCACGTGGCGATGTCGCTCTGCATGGTAGCGGTGATTATCGTATTCTACTACCTCAACAACGACAGCGCAATCAACGCCGTCTACAGCCTCGCCGCCTACACCTACGGACCGATTTTGGGTATGTTCATCTTCGGACTGGCATGCCGTCGGAAGGTGCGCGACCGCCTCGTGCCCGTGGTTTGCATCGTGTCGCCGCTCATTTGCTTCGTGCTACAACGCAATAGTGAGCAATGGTTCGGCGGCTATCAAATCAGTTTCGAACTACTGATAATCAACGCATTAGTAACCGTTTTAGGTCTCTGCTTGTTAATAAAAAAAGACTAACCGATGGCAAACAATCTGCTGACAAAATACATTTGGCTACTCGAAACGATACAGCGCTTCGGGCGCATTACGCGCGGCGAAATCAGCGAAATGTGGGCGAGTTCGCCCTACGGCGACGGGCAAAAGATGCCGCGACGCACCTTCTATAACTACCGCGAGGCTATCGAAGAACTCTTCGGCATTCGCATAGGCTACAACTCGTCGACCTTCGAATACTACATCGAGAGCGATACCTCCGGCACCGACTTGGGCGATTGGCTCATCAACTCTATGTCGGTCAACAATATGCTTACCGACGCCGCCGACGTGTCGAACCGCATTATGGTCGAAGACGTGCCCTCGGCGCGACAATTCCTGCCGACAATCATCGACGCTATGAAGAAGTCGCTGCGCATCGAGTTTCACTACCAACCGTTCGAAGTCGGCAAGTCGCGCAAGAAAATCATCTTGGAGCCGTATTTCCTGAGGCTTTTCCGCCAACGCTGGTACGTGATTGGCTACAACAACACCGACCATAAAATCAAGACCTATTCGCTCGACCGCGTCAAGATTGTGACCATTCTCGACCGCCCGTTCACGATGCCCGACATCGACGTCCACGAGTTTTTCAAAGATTGTTTCGGCATCACAACGAGCCGCGGCAACGCCCAGCACGTCTTGCTCAAGGTCGAAGCCACGCAAGCAAAGTATCTGCGCGCCCTGCCCCTTCACAGCTCGCAGCAAGAGCAAGTCTGCGACGGATACTCGATTTTCACCTATAAAGTACACCTGACTTACGACTTCCAGCAGCAAATAATGTCGATGGGCGACAAGGTCGAAGTGGTCGGACCGCCGCAGCTGCGCACAATGGTCCGCGCCTCGCTCGAAAACAGTCTGGCAAAATACGTTGAAAACTATAAGCCGGAATCCGCGTCGGCATTAGAAGAGCCCGCCGAGCAGCCGGATTCCACGACCGAGCCCGACGCCACCGAGAAAATTCGGTAGTCGGAGCCGATGGCGGCAATCGTTTCGTCGATGTGCTGACGATTGGTGTCGGAAATGAAGATTTGTCCGAATGTCGGCGACGACACGATTCGCATAATGTTTGCCACACGCTCGGAGTCGAGTTTGTCGAAGATATCGTCGAGCAACAGCAGCGGCGTAACGCTCGACTGCGACCGCAGAAAGTCGAACTGCGCCAACCGCAGCGCTATCGTATACGTTTTGCACTGCCCTTGCGAACCGGTTTTGCGCATCAACGCATTGCCAAGCATCAGTTCGATGTCGTCGCGGTGCACTCCGCCCGAAGTAAAGCCCAGAGCACGGTCGCGCTCGAAATTGGCTGCCAGGATTCGTTCAGCCGACATATCGTTGAGTTCGCTGCGATAGTCGAGGCTAACGGTTTCGCTGTTGCCGCCGATGGTGTTATAAAATTGCATAAACACCGGCGTAAATTGCTCAATCCAGCGGCGGCGACCCTCATAGATTTCGTTGGCGGCGTCGACAATATAGGCGTCGACCGACTCATAAAGCAACGGGTCGCTATAGCCCTGTTTGAGCATCGAGTTGCGTTGCTCCAGAGCACGGTTGTAGCGTATCAAAGCGTCGAGATATTCGTGGTTGCCCTGCGAAATAATCCTGTCGATGAGCCGACGGCGGCTTTCGCTGCCGCCGACAATCATATCCCAATCTTGCGGCGACACCAACACCAGCGGCAGCAACCCGATATGCTCGCTCAGCCGCTTATACTCCTTGCCGTTGCGCTTCATCTTCTTGCGCCCCGCCTGAATGGCGCACGCCACCACCTCTTTCTTACCAAGCCTCATATAGTTTCCCTGCAGGAGCATCGCATCTTCGCCGAAACGAATCGTCGTGGCGTCGCTCGCCGACAGTGCACTCTTGCAGTTGCTCAAATAGTAAATGGCATCGAGCAAATTCGTTTTGCCCATGCCATTATTGCCCAGAAAGCAGTTTACCTTATCGGAAAAGGTAAGACTTGCCTCCGCGATATTCTTGTAGTTGAGTATTGACAGGCTGTTGAGAATCATAACGCAAAAATACGTCAATTATCGAACAAATCCAACTTTTTTCGACTATTCCCGATCATCTTGCGCATATCCGAGAAGCATATGCCAAGCCGATTCGTCGAGCGCATAACCACCGTCGGCAGGCCGCGCCACAGCGAGCACACGCGTGAGCCGGGAGTCAGCCGTCGCAGCCGTATAGGCAGTCACCGAGCGAACACCAGCGACGCATACCGGGCACGCCGGACCGCCGTGCAGAAAGCGATTCGTCTGCAGTTGCGCCAACGGCGAATCGGCGGGTGTCATCTGCGTAACGGCGCGACTCCATCCCTCCAAGCGTACCTCGACAAAACGCACCGCGCGTTCCGGCAACCGGATTACCACCGACAAATCATCGTTGACCGTCGTCGTACATTCGCCGGCGACATCCTCCACCGGAAGACAGTCGACAGGCGCCTCACGCAGCAGACGCGCGTAAGCCGATTCGATTTGACGCAGCAACAGTGCATCCAAGTCGACGCCGTCGTCGCGTTCCACCGCACAATCCCGCCGCAAAGGCACATACCCGTTGCGGATTTTCCATTCGTTAAGCATTTCCTCTTCAGTGTAGTGTTTCATGGTCGTTTTTTCTGCAAAATTACACTGCCACCATGCTCCACCCCTGCGAAAACGACACTATCGCAACAAGTACTTGTGGAAGCGGTAGACGGTGAGGGCTAAGGGGACGGTTACCGCCATCAGCGCGACGTGGGCGACCCAAAAGAGCGGATAAAGCGCTTTGTGGTTTATTCGGTAGATGTTGGCAAGCATCCCACGACGTGGAAATATTAGTTTGAGCCACATTCGGGCGCGTTGCCGGCGGTCGGCGATAAAGAAGAATTCAAGAAAAGATAATACCGTTTTTTTCGCCGGCGACTTCTTCCGCACTGCGCTCAAATGGTTGACAAACTCAACGAACGACGCATCGTCGTCGTCCATACCACACTGCCGCAAATCCTGCTTTAAGAACAAAAGCGCCGCAAGCCATACACGCTTAAAACCGTACCGCTCGACGCGTTCCGACAGTATGCGGCGCTCGTCGTCGGTAAACCTCTGATAGACGATGTCGAGGTCGCGAATCCATTTTGAGTCGCTGAACAAATGAAAACAGCCGTGCTGCGCCAAAAAGAGCCAATTGTCGACCGAGTCGAGTCGTCCGGACTTTTGGCGCGCAAAAGCATCGACGTTGAATGTTGATGTCGTCGGCGAAAAAAATTTTTTGGTAACAAGAGCAAAATGAATGTCGACGTTGACGCGACAGGGCGATGTCGACAGTAGCGAAATCTTCTTTTTCGCCAAAAGAGCATCGCGGCGCACGGCGAAATCGAATTCCGGCTCATAACCGCTGTCGCACAGACGTCCGACCAACTTCAGACAGTCGTCGACCGACGACGTAAGCAAGTCGATGTCGCGCACATCTCTATCTAATTGCTCGCAATAGATAGAGGTGAGCACGTCGATACCCTTGATGGGGATAACCGTCACGCCGATGCTTTCCGCCTGACGCTTTATCCATTCGAAATTGTCGAGCACGAGGAGCGTGCGCGCGAGGTTGCCGGAGCGCCCGGCGCTGTCGTTCTCAACGAGTTCCATCAACTATATTAAGATTTTTTGCGCCAATCATATTTTTTGCCAAGCATCCGCCGTTGCACTTAAAAGGATTGTTGAGCGGACATTCGGCGCACTCTTCGCGGCTTCCCAAAAGACGATACGGCGCAAAACGCTGCTCAAACCATTCGCGGCAGTCGGGATAAGACTCAAACTCGGAGAAATGGCGCAGTCCGGCTGTTGCCAACGGCAGACAGTACATCACTTTTCCGTCGGGCGTAATGTCTAAGCGCGACTGGCAGCCGGAATTGCCGCGAGAATTGTGGCGCCACAAAAATCCGGTCTGTTCATCAGTAAAACTACAGAACGGCACGCCACATTCGTATTCGATGGTCACTCCCAAATGTTCGCCGGCTTTTATCAAGTCTATGACACGCTCTGCGGCTTTGCCATATTCCGATTCGTGCAATGCCATGTTCGACGATGTCAACGTCGGCAAGACGAAACCCACTTTGATGTTTGTACCCAAGTCGTACTTTTCAATCAAATCGATTGCCCAAAGTTCGTTAGGCTCGTTGGGCTGTATGTTGAACGTCAGCGAAGCCTTCTTGCCGGCATAGCCCAACGCCGTGGTTATATTCTCACGCTGTGCGGCATTCCATTTTGCCGGATTATTGACATTTGCCACCCAATGCACCGGAAGCATCGCTAATTTTTCTGCCAACGACACAGCTTGTTTGGTCGCCATATTGCTGAAAACGGTGATGTGCATGTCCAGTTCAAGCAAGCGGTCGACCATCCATTCGATGTCGGGATTCAACGTGGGTTCGCCACCCATCAAGTGTATGATTTTGTCGAACGGTCGGCGTTGCAACCACTCCATGATGCCGTTGAACGTCTCGCGGCTCATGGCTTTTCGCTCCATCTTCGGTGCCATCATATCCATCCCGAAGCAATACGGGCAACGGTAATTACACCAGTTTGTTAACATTAGATTAGGCATATCTTCTATGATTTAGTTGTTTGTATATTATTATGTTGTTGAAATTTTCCGTCAGAAAGCGAGTAGAGTCGGTCGGCACATTCAAGCACCATCGGGTCGTGACTGACAACGACTGTCAGCACCATCTTCGACACCTCTCGCAGATAGTCCATAATAATCCTTGACGTTGCGGCGTCGACGTTGCTGGTCACCTCGTCGAGCACCAACACCGAAGGATTGCCGGCAAGAGCGCGGATGAGCGCAATGCGCTGCTTCTCGCCCGTCGACAACTTGCGCGACGAACTCTCGCGGCTTTCCGTCAGGCTTTGCCGGTCGGCAAACACGTTGCCGAGCCCTAACGCCTTTATCAGTTCCATCACCCTGTCGATAGTGACGTCGGCGCGACCCATCGCTACGTTGTCGTAGATTGAGCCGTCGAAAATAAACGGCTCCTGCTCTACCAAAGCCATGCCTACGCCTACGCTTTCGGCATCGCTATGCAGATAGTTTATTTCTCCGGCTTGCGGTCGGAGCAGCCCCAACAGCAAATTGACGGTCGTTGTTTTGCCCACACCGCTACGACCCGCCAACACGTGAAGTTCGCCGCGACGCAGAGTCAAGTCGGCTTCCGACAAAATCACGTTGTCGTCGTAGCCGAAACTCACCTTATGCATCTCGATGCCGACAATGCTTTGCCGACTTTCGGCGACGTCTTCGCCGTCTTCGCCGCTTTTCACCACGTTGTAGAATCGGCGAATGCTGCTTTCGGTGTTTGCCAACTGTTGGTAGCCGTTAATCAGCACAATGGCTTCGCCTCTGACAAAAAGCATCGCCGCCGGAAACGAAACAAGCACGCCAACATCGATTTTGCCATCGACCGACGGCATCATCACTATCAGCAGCACGGCAACACTATACGTCAGCATTTCGACAAAGATGGCTTGACTGTTGGTCACCACCGTCAAACTCCGCGAAATGTCTCTTATCGAGCGATAGACGTCGCGCATACGACGCTCGGCATAGTCAACACAATCGTAAACCTTGAATACTCTGAATCCGTTAATCCACTCCGCAAACATCACATAGAGCGAACTGATTCGATTGTACAGTCCGGCATGCGTCCGCTTGATGCGTCGGCGCAGCACAACCACAGAAACAAGCACCGCCAGCAACAGCAATCCGGTCATTAAAAAATATTTCGGCGATATGACCGTCAGCACCACGCAGAACGCCACAATGGTAGTCGTTGCACGAAGAAACGAGCGATAAATCATCGGTATCAGGCTGCTCGCCATCGATATTTCTTGCGTCAACCCTTGCGCCGTCTGAAGCCCTACTTTTTTCACCTGGCTGATGAAACTCATTCGCCGCAGCGCTTGCGTAAACTCCATCCGCAACGAGTATTCCACCTCGGCAACGGCATAAGCTGTCATTATCCGCGAAATCTTGGTCAATACGATATAGACAAAATAGACGGCGAGCACCAACAGTATGTTGGAATATGTCAAGAGACTGTGCAAGTCGCTCAGATGGATGCCAATCCACTTCTGCACGACATAGACCGACACGGGCGGAAAAACGCCGATGACGAGTTCCAAGACCATCGCTATCGCCAGTTTCAGGTGCTGTCCGCGAGCATGACGCCACACGAGTCGCACGACCTCTATTTCCGCTTTAAACCGTTCAAACATCTTCCGTTGCTACAAAAAAGTATTTTTTAAACGAATTGAAATATTTCTCCAAGGCATCAGCCGATGCCGACTCGGCAAAACGCCGCCTTACCACTCGCGAGAAACTCTCGTGGCGGTCAATCAGGCAGTCGCGGCACGGCCGATTGCTCTCGTGCCGACGCATCGCTATGTTGCGCCGAAACCGTCGCGCTGCCTTGTTGTTGACAAGTTCGCTCAACTTGCTGTCGAGCAACGAACCGATGACCGATTCGCCGTCGTAGTCGCTACTGCACATACCCACTTCGCCCGATGCATAGACCACCGGCATCTGCCATATCTGGCTGCATATCGTCCGGCGGCTTCGCAGATGTCCGGCAATGTCGCCCGTCTCGGGAAGGTGTGGCCACGGAAACGCCCCGCTGAAGTGGATGTCTTTCAGTTGCCTTAGACGCTCGAAAATCGCCGGAACGCGCTCTTTCAACGTGTCGATTGCCTCAGCATCGACAATGGCGTTTATCGAATATTCACACTCTTGTTCCGCCATCACACGGTCGATGGCGTCGAGCGACTCCCACAGCCTGTCGAACCGCCCCGGACAGCGCAACCGCTCGTAGACGGCACGGTCGTACAACTCCGCCGAAAAGCATATATTGACTTGCTTTGAACGCAAGACTGTCAGCAACCGGCTCAACCGATTGACGTCTATCCGATATGCGTTGCTGAAGATGTTAAACTCTTCAACGCCCCGGATTGCCAACGCGTCGGCGATTTCGCATATGTTTTCGTTGAGAAAAGGCTCTCCGTGAAGATGCAGAAAAACGTTGCGCACGGGCAAATCGATGTTGCCGAGCATTTTGTCGAAATCGGCTTTCGACATATCGACGCGCCGACGCGTCCTCTTGCCGGGTTTGCCGTTCGGGCAGCACGAACATGCCAACGAGCACCGACTCGACAATTCCAAAGTCAGCACGGTGGGTATCGTTGTCAACCGTCCCGGACGCAGATAGCGCATCCTCAACTTGGTCAACGCAAAACTCAATCGGTGTCGCAACTTGCTCATCTGCATAACTGTTTTATTCTTTATACGACAGACATGCCCCTTGGCACATGTTTCGGCTATACAAAAAACACTCGCGGCACGACTGCATCAACGGTTTACGCAATGCCGAACAGATTTTGCCGCCGAGCACCTCTTCAAGCGTCTGCCACGACAGTTCGTCGGCGAAAGCAACCTCCGGCGTCGGCACCCCCAGGCACGGCGTAAACACCATGTCGGGCGACAGACACACGTTGCGCATGCCATTGTCGTCGCACACGTTGCACAGCGGCTTGAAATTGTCGTACTGCAACAAATCAGCCGCTTCCGATTCGTCGAACACGCACGGCGGTATCGGCTTAGCAAACGACAAACTAATGCGATGCGCTCGGCAGAAACTTATCACTTTCCGAATGTCGCCTACATGGTTTGAAAACACCGACGGGTCGACAAACACGTTGTCGTGCATGCCCGACGGTATGGTCAGCGCTATGTTCAACTTCTTCAACGAATACTTCTCTATCAAGTCGAAGAAGGGGCTGAAGTCCATGCCGACCTTGTAGATGTTTAGCCGCGCTATTATGTCGATGCCATGACTGCGAGCGCACTCGATGTTGCTGCAAAACGCATCGAGGTAGTCGCTGCGATGCCATAGGCTTTCTGTCAGATGGAATGTTATCAACTTGATTCGCGACAAGTGTCGTTCCGAGAATCTCGACAACGGAAGCGTGCAATTCGACGCAAAATAGGTGGTCATGTCGTATTGTTCCACCAAATCCATAAACAAGTCGATGTCGGGATAAATCAGCGGTTCGCCTCCGCACGGCGTCACCACGTCGCAGCCGTTACGATGCGCCCATTCGAAAATGCGCCGAAGGTCGGCGGCTGAAATGTGTTTATGCTCGATGTCGCTCGAGAAGCAATACGAGCAGCGCAAATTACACACGCCGGTGACAAACACCATCAGTTGGTGTCCGCCCCTCGCCGTCTCTTCCTCGCGCAGACAGCCACTATAGTCGCCCGGACGCAAGTGCTCGATTTCCGGACGTATGCCTTCAAAGAGTTTGTACAGCCGTCCGAGCAACGCGTCGCTGCGTTGCGGCAACAGGTCGACCAACGTTCGGTAGTGTCGATATTGCTCTTCGAATTTTCGGAACTCGCCTTCGGTCATTGCCGTTGCACTCGCATAACCACCCTTGAGGAACGGCATACGCGAACGAAGCGTCACGACAAGCCCGGCAGAATCCGGCTCGTCGAGATTCTCTATGATGTCGAGACACGTCGACAGCGTTGCCGGCAAGCCCTCGACAGCTGCCCGTATGCCGACTTCGCGCAGCATCTCGTCCGACTGCGTTACCAAACTCAGTATTTCTTCTCTATTCATAAAACGCATTCAGGCTGTCGACAGTCAACTGTTGTCGGTCACCGAAATAGAATTTATATAGTTTATAATTGCTCATCACCGTTGCACACAGCGTAAGCCAATCTTCATTGTCGTACTGTAAGGCTAAATTGTTTGCCGATTGCAAAAACACATCAAACAAGCGGTCGCTGTCGGATTGCTCTTTCGCCACCGACTCGCCTTCGCGGGTTTGCTCGATTTCGCATATCGCCTGCAACGGCAAGCCGTCGATGTCGACCAAACCATATTTCGACGTAACATCGATAAACGTCTTTTCCTTCTTCCCCGGCTCGAACATCTTTGCGTCGAAAAGCAGCGGCGCAATCTTCACAATGCCATCTTCCTGATAGACAAAAACAATGTCGTCGCCCATAAAACCGGCTCCGCGCGCCACCAAATCCAAGCACAGCGTGCTCTTGCCTTGTCCACTTCGCCCGACAAACACCACTGCGCGCTCACGCCAAGCCACCGATGAGGCATGCAGCGTGTAGCGACAATGACGCGCCGCCACGATGTGCGTCAGTAGAATAACCATCGTGCCTACGTTCGACCGTACGCGTCCTTTCGCAAACATCTTGCGCCGCGACATCAACGTACACACAGTCAATGGCTTCGTCAAATCGTTTATCAAACACTCGCCCGACGGCGTGACAAAATATTCACTCTTGCCATCGGCTGACACGTATTTCTTAACCGTATTGTCGAAATGTCCGTCACGACCCACGCCGTGATAGTAGCCCGACCACACAAGCCGCGCATCGCTCGGCAATACGCATTTCGTTACCGTTTCGATGCGAACCTCATGCTCCGGACCCGCAGCGACGTCGCCAGCAACGTGGTGCCGATATAGGTCGCGAAGGTGACAGATGTCTACCTCCATGTCCGAACGGAACACGATAGAGACACCTGCCACCTTTACCCTTAATGAATGTGTCATTAATGATAGTAATAAAGTGAGGTGTAGTACAACGTTGTGTAATACAAACCTGACCCTTGGACAACATTCATCGAAGCATGCTTAATTGTAGCCGGCTTCAAATAAGATTTCTTTGCCATAGTCTTTACTTTTTAATTGATTAATAATTCGGTTTTCCACTCACTGATTTGCTCTTCTATATCTTGCAATATAGAGGCTCTATCTTCTATATCATATTCGTCAAGTATCTTGTCGGCTATCTGCTCCCGATTCATGCCCGAATCGATGCCTTTCCATATCAACGATGCCACTTCGTTCATCGTGTAATATTCGCCGGTTTCAACCTTTACGGCAACCACCTTCTCGCCAAGCGGTTTCCACGTTACTTTCTTACTGATTTCCATATCTATATTGATTTAAAACTTTTACATCCACCTTCACACAAATTGCGTCGACGCAAGTCGCACACGGCGCACGCCTTATGCACACCCGGCTCACAGCCAAGCGTCTCTTCCAGCTTCTTGTTCAACTTTTGCTTCAACTCGTCGATAGAGCATGCATCAAGCGCATCGATGCGACCCAATTGGAACAACGGGAAGCAATTCCACGCCTGCAAGCCCGGTCCGATGTCGAGCGCCGAGCCGCACATAAACCCGACACGAGTATCCAAGCGTATCAGCCTGCCCAACTGCTTGTCGTCGAACATACACGCCTGAAAGCCGCAGTCCATCGACATCGTTATCCTGCGCTTTGCCGCTCGCTCGACACACTCGCAGAAATACTCACCCGCCTTGCGATAGTCGCCCAATTCGATATAACTGTTCCCTCCTTTATAGATAGGAAGAGCTATGCCAGTACGAATATTGCGAACCAACTCATAGCGGTCTATCATGTCGAACAAAAATTCCGGATTGTCTTTCTCGATGTCGAATATCGTATACGACAACGCCGACACAGTATGAAAACGGTCGAAAAAACTCTCCAGATTCGCGTACTGCTCATCGTTGTACGTGTCGCGACTGCCCACGTTAACCACAAAATTGAAGTCGCCGCAACTGTTGTCTAATTCGTCCAAGCCCGCCGGCACCGGATTTGTCGCACTCGTAAATATCTTGGCATGGATGCGATGCGATTTCAGCAACTTAACAACCTCAACCAAATCCGGATAGAGGAACGGCTCGCCGCCCAACAAACCGACATTGTCGAGTTGACCCCGGTAGTGGTCAATAAAGCGCTCTATCTCTTCGAGCGTCAACACTTCGTTGATATCATCCGCCGCACGCAACACCTTCCTCGCAAAGCAGAACGGACAGCCTCTTTTACACTTATGCGTTAGATATAAATTTGCCATAATTATTCGTATATCCAGTAAATAAATTTTCCCGTGTCAGAAATCTGTTTTTTACACTTATTGACTACACCCTTCTTACGCTCCAAAAAAGGCTTGCCATTGAGCGTAACCCATGCATGCCCCCAATCGTATTCGGCATTCTCGCGACAGCGCATAACTATATTTATCCTCGCTTCTCCTACCGGAAGCAGGGATAACACATAATACAACATCTTCGAACGTGTCAGACACCAATTATTCAGCAACTTCATTCGCATCTGCCGAATAACACTCACTCTTCTAACACCTATAACCTTAGCCGTCTTTTCCGACTTCTCTCTATTCGGAGGTTCCATTTTATGTGTGGGTTATGTGGGTTACACTTCATTAATCCTTGCTTTTATATTAAAAGTCTCTTTTTTCTCACAACGCGGGAAAGAAAAGAACCAAAAATATAATTACAAGAACAAAATTTACTTAGCAAAAATATGAATTTTGAAATGTCATTTAAAGAATATTTTGTTAAAAATTGTTTAAGACGTGTATTTTTCTACATAAACAGAAAAATAGTGGATGAGTGGATGAGTGGATGAGTGGATGTGTTGACGAGTGGATGTGTGGATGAGTTGACGAACAGGCGCACCCTTACCTCTTATCTTTGTTCCACAACCATGATGGGTCGCAGCAAGACGCGACCACACACTACTGATTATCAAGCACATACATACCAATCCAAACACATCCCTCCATTCCACGCAGCGTCAGCTGCCGATTAACCTTTTAACCTCTTAACCTTATAACCGCGCCGAAGGCGCCTCTTACCTCTCCACCCTATTCCTCGGATGATATTTCAGAATTTCTTCGCGGAGGAAAGAGCGGTCGATGTGGACATAAATTTCGGTGGTTGTAATACTTTCGTGACCGAGCATCTGCTGAATTGCGCGAAGGTTTGCGCCGCCTTCAAGCAGATGCGTGGCAAAAGAATGGCGCAACGTGTGTGGACTGATGTTTTTCATAATGTTGCACCGCGCACACAAATCCTTGATGACATAAAACACCATCACCCGCGACATTTTTCCGCCCAAACGATTCAGAAAAAGCGTGTCGCGGTCGTCATTCTTGATACCCTTTTCACCGCGACGCTCCATCCACGCCTTGATAGCATCGAGCGCACTTGCCGAAATAGGCACCATACGCTGCTTTTGCCCCTTACCCTCAACAATGACATACTCCTCCTCAACGTAGAGATTCGAAATCTTCAGCGACACCAGTTCGCTGACGCGCAGCCCGCAACTGTAGGCAGTTTCAATCATCGCCAGATTGCGGCAACCCTCGTAAGTCGACGTGTCGCACTCCGCTTCGATAGCATCAATTTCGTCAGTCGTGAGCACATCCGGCAGGCGTCGCCCGATTTTGGGAAGTTCCAGAAGCCGCGCCGGGTTATTGTCGATGTAGCCCTCCACCTTAAGATAATGAAAAAACGCGCGAATCCCCGACACAATGCGTGCTTGCGAACGAGGCGCAATTCCCACATCATGGAGCGCAGCCAAGAAATCGTGGAGGTCGTCGAGACCGATACACTCCACGCTCTTGCCCGACTCGGCGGCGTAGCGCAAAAGTTTCGCCACATCGTCATCATAGCCTTCGACAGTATTTTTCGACAGACCCTTTTCAAAAATCATAAAGGCATTAAATCGAATTAATACATCGTCGATATTGTCAATCTGTTTCATTTATAAATCATCGTTTCTGTGTGTAATCGCGCATTTTGCTTACAAACTTAGCAAATTCCGCCAAAAAAGCCAAATTGTTTAAATAGGCGCGTTCCCCGCGATGGGGTTATATGATTGATGTTGTGCACGATGGAAATAATGAGTCGGAGCAGGTGCAGGGTCGCCGACGGGGTCGGCTGCGCTTATACAATAATTTACGATAATAAGATTTGTTCTATTTGAAATTTACTGTAAATTTGCAGTAAATTTCAAATAGAACTGCTATGGCACAATACATTCTGCGTAAAACCTACCTTGAAAAGTTGATAAACAGACGTGATAACGGTGAGATAAAGATCATCACGGGGCCACGTCGTGCCGGGAAATCATGGCTTCTGAAACGCATTTATAAAGATTATCTACTGCAAGAAGGCGTAAAAGAAGACCATATAATAACGGTGTCATTTGATATAGACGAATCCGTTGACGGCCTTGAACTTTCCGACCCTCAAACACTCAAACAGCACTTGTATTCAAAGATAGACACAGAAGATACCGAAAACTATTACGTATTTCTTGATGAAATACAGATGGTGAAAGGTTTTGAACGTATTGTTAACGGCTTAAACGCATATGATAACATAGACGTATACATAACAGGCAGTAATTCAAAATTTCTCTCCAGTGATATCAACACCGTATTTCGAGGCAGAGGCGATGAAGTTTGCGTCTATCCACTCAGTTTTAAGGAGTTTTGCGAAGACAGAACGGAATCTTTTACGGAATTATGGCAAGAATATTACACCTATGGAGGACTTCCGGCACTACGAAATCACAAGACCAAGGAGCAAAAAATTGGATATCTTAAACGACTCTGGCAAAAAACGTATATAGATGATGTTGTTGAGCGAAACGGCATCAAAAATCGTTATGCACTGGAGTGTATAGTCGATGTTTTGTGCTCTTCCATCGGTTCGCTGACAAATCCTACAAAAATCAGTAATACACTGAAGACTTTGCAGAAAGTTGATATTAGCGTCGACACCGTAAATTCCTACCTGTCATACTTGAATGATGCTTTTCTGTTTACTCCCGCTATCCGATATAATATAAAAGGTAAAAAATACCTCAACTCTATAAAAAAGTACTATTCCATCGACCTTGGACTTAGAAATGCGCGACTTAATTTCAGACAGCAAGAGATTACTCATATTATGGAAAACATAATCTTTAACGAACTGCGAATCAGGGGCTACCTGGTCGATGTAGGCATGATTGAGTCAAGAAAATACATTGGGGGTGTAAATACATACAGTCAACTTGAAGTGGATTTTATAGCAACCGATGGTGTTGAAAAATTTTATATTCAGTCGGCATTCGCATTACCCGACGAGGCAAAAACGGAGCAAGAAATTGCGTCGCTGAAAAAAATTGACGACAGTTTTAGAAAAATCATCATCGTTGGCTACGAGATTGCTTCATATATCGACGACAACGGCTTTATATTCATGAGTTTACGTCAGTTTTTGAACAACGATAAAATACTTGAATAATCGGTTTCTATTTGAAATTTACTGTAAATTTGCAGTAAATTTCAAATAGAACAATACGGTCACAAAATCCAGTATTGTCATAACGTGCTGATTATCTGCGACAAAGATAATCTCCATTTTCTTATTTTACAACTTTTCGCCAATTTTATTTTCTTATTTTTCAAAGACCGGCGGGTGGCGCGTCGTCTTCTTTTCTCTCTTTCGGCAAAAACTTGCTACTGTCTGATTGTTTTTTTAAATTTGCAGAAAATCAGACAAACGCTATGAGATATTTGATTATCAACGGACCAAATTTGAATCTGCTCGGGCGGCGCGAACCGGGCATCTATGGCAACAGCTCGTTCGACGAGGTGCTCGCCGACGTGCGCAGCCGCCACAGCGACGTTACGGTCGACTACTTCCAAAGTAACCACGAAGGCGACATTATCGACACGCTGCACGCCAACGGTTTCGAGGGCTGCGACGGAATCGTTATCAACGCAGGAGCATATACTCATACGTCGGTGGCAATCGCCGACGCTATTCGCGCCATCCGTGTCCCGGTGGTGGAAGTGCACATTTCCAACGTGTACAGCCGCGACGAATATCGCCGTCACTCATTCCTCTCGGAGGCTTGTACGGGAATCATTATCGGCTTCGGAACCGAGGTGTACAACCTTGGCATTGAGGCGTTGAAGAATCTTAAGCGATGACCGAACAACTCGAAGACTACATACTTGCGCACATCGACCCCGAAAGCGACCTTCTCAAGCGCCTCAATCGCGACACGCACGTCTATCATCTGCGTCCGCGGATGTGCTCCGGGCATCTGCAGGGCAAGCTCTTGAAGATGCTTGTCCGCATGATTAAGCCGCAACGGATTCTCGAACTGGGCACATTTACCGGCTACTCGGCTCTCGCTATGGCTGAAGGGCTCTTCGACGGCGAAATCCACACGGTGGAAATCGACGACGAATTGGAAGATTTCATCCGCGAGCGTTTCCTCACGTCGCCCTACGCCGACCGCGTGCATCTGCACATCGGCGACGCCGCTCAGGTGGTGCCGGATCTCGACATGACGTTCGACTTGGTGTTTATCGACGCCAACAAGCGTCACTACGTCGACTACTACAATCTCGTGTTCGACCGCGTTGCCCCGGGGGGATACATCATTGCCGACAACACGCTCTGGGACGGCAAGGTGGTCGACTACGGCAAACATCTCGATGCGCAGACTGCCGGAATTCTCAACTTCAACGACCTCGTTGCCGCCGATACGCGCGTCGAAAAGGTCATTCTGCCGATTCGCGACGGTCTGACCATAATCTACAAAAAACCATAAAATTGACAATACACCTATGAAAAAACTGCTAACTCTTGCTGCTCTCGGCTGCATTCTGACGATGCACGCCGGCACGTCGCTCGACGACCTTATGATTAGAGCAACCTCCGACCGCGAATACTCCTACAGCGACAAAGCGGCTGGTTTCTTCTACGGAAAAACAGCCACCGACAACTTTTTGGAATACTATGCCGGATGGAACATCGAAGCGCACCGCATCTTTGCCGACTTCGCCATCTATGCCGACGGCACGCCGCTGCTGCGTAGCGATGCCCGTTGCGACGCTTATCCCAACCGCATCGTGTTCCGCCACAAGCACAACGACGCAAAAATTGTCGTTACGATGTCGCTTGTCGACTATCGTAAAGTTATCTATTTCGACATTAAAGCCCCGAAAGGCGTAGAGCGCATCGGCATTTCGCTACTCGGCGATATGATTTCGACACCGACAGCAGCCGACGGCGATGCTCTGCTCACTCCGCGCGAATCGCGAGGCGGCGAAGTTCGTCTTGCCACGCTCGACGGCAGTGCAGCGACGATTGAGGGCAACGTAGTCAGCGCAGCTGCAACTTCAGGCGGTTTTGTTGCCGTCTATGCTCCGGAAGGACAAACGGCAGCGCTGCTGAGCGAGGCGCGCACAAGCAAAGCCGAGTGGCTCACCGAGCGTCGCGACCGCATGCAGCAACTCGTCGACCACAACTCCATCGACGACAGCAAAGCACTTGCATGGCTTATCCTTACCGCCGACGAACTCGTTACGCGTCAGCACGGCGGTTGGGGCATCTATGCCGGACTGCCTTGGTTTACCGACTTCTGGGGACGCGACATGTTTATCTCCATGCCGGGCACAATCCTCTGCACCGGACAGTTTGACGTGGCGAAAAACATCCTCGAATCGTTTGCAAAATATATGGACGTCGACCCTAAATCGGAAACCTACGGTCGCGTGCCCAACCGCCTCAACCTCGAAGGCATTCTTTACAACACTACCGACGGCACGCCGCGATTCGTCATGCAGGTCTACGACTATCTTTGCTACACCGGCGACAAAGCATTCGTCAAAGCAATCTATAACAAGATTAAAATCGCCACCGATGCACCGTTTGCCAAATATGTCGACGACAAAGGCTTCCTCACACACGCCGACGCCGACACCTGGATGGACGCCAAGCGTCAAGGCGTGCGCCCCTGCTCGCCGCGCGGCAATCGTGCGTCCGACATTCAAGCGCTCTGGTACAACCAACTCGTCTGCGCCGCACGTATGGCTACGATGATTGGCAAGGCTGACGACGCTCGCCGTTGGTCGGAAGCCGCCGAACGTCTCAAGGCGAATTTCCAACGTATGTTTATTGCCGACGGCGTGATAACCGACCACCTCAATGCCGACGGCACGCGCGACGCGCAGATTCGTCCCAACACGATGTATGCCTACGACCTTGTCGACGACGTCGACATTCGCCGTGCCGACATCCGCACCACCTGGTCGCATCTCGTTTATCCGTGGGGCGTCGGCTCGCTCGACCAAATGGACGAAGCCTTCCACCCCTACCACGAACAGTGGCATCGCTACCATAAGGACGACGCATACCATAACGGCACCGTTTGGCTTTGGCAGAACGGTATGGCTATGCAACGCATGATAGAATTCGGACAAAAAGACAAAGCATATCGATTGTTCCAAAACATGAATCGCCAGGCGATGAACTATGGCGCCATCGGCAGCCTGTCGGAGTGCGCCGACGCATGGTTGCGTCCCGGAAAGACTCGCTCACGCCTCACCGGCACATTCTTGCAGTCGTGGAGCAACTCCGAGCAAATCCGCGTGTGGAGCCAATGGTTCTTGGGCGTTCGTCCCGACATGCTCAACAGCAAGGTGGTAATCGCACCGCGCATCCCCGGTCGCATTAAGTCGCTCAACACCGCCGTCAACGTCGGCACCGACCGCATCGGCTACCGCTACGCATCGACCAATGGAACTGCGACCTACACATTCGACTGGAACGGCAAAAGCGCTATTACCATAACGCTCGATATGGAGAATCTCACCAACGCTGACTTCGTTGTCAAGCCCGGCAGCACGCTCACCGTACGCATCAACGAGAGCGAAAACCTCTACACGGCAACCGTCGACGGCGCAACCACGGCACTGGCAACTTCGCCCGACAAATCGGCGCAAAACGACATCAACGAAAAATATTTCAAGGATGTCAAGTTTGCCGAACCGTGCTACCGCGAGAATCTCAAATCGATGTCGCGCTATTTCGACCCACCGTTAGACTATTACAGCGCCGAATAGCCGTCGGTTTGGTTTATTGGTCGATAGTGTGTAATTTTGCATAAAAAATAAGACTTTATATGGAAAGTACAAGACAAGCAAAAATCGCACGACTGTTGCAAAAGGAGTTGAGCGAGATATTTCGTCGTCAGACGGCAGCCATGGGCGGCGTGCTCGTGTCGGTAAGCGCCGTACGCGTTTCGCCCGACCTAAGCGTGGCACGCGGCTATCTGAGCATCTTCCCGTCGGAACGCGCCGAAGAGATTCTCAAAAACATCAACGCAAACGCTCGCGCCCTACGCTACGAGCTGGCACAAATCGTGCGCCATCAGTTGCGTAAGATGCCCGAACTGTCGTTCTTCATCGACGACTCGCTCGACTACATCGACCACATCGACTCGCTACTCGCCGACAAGCATTAGTGCATTCCGCCGACAATGAACTACCGATTGCCACTGAGAATCGCACTTCGCTACCTGGTGTCGCGAAAGTCGCACACGGCTGTCAACATCATCTCCGCCATATCGGTTGCGGCGGTTGCGGTGACGGCTATGGCGATGGTGTGCGTGCTGTCGGTGTTCAACGGCTTTGCCGGATTGGTCGGCGACAAGCTGTCGCGACTCGACCCGCAGATTAAGGTTGTTGCCGCAGAAGGCGTTATCGAAAACAGCGACAGCCTCGTCGACGTGTTGCGCCGGATTGACGGCGTAACGCTTGCAACGCCGACCCTCGAGAGTCGCGCGCTGGCAATCTACGACGGACGCCAGATGCCCGTCGTTGTCAAAGGTGTCGCTCCCGACTACGAACGACTTACCGCCATCGATTCGCTGATAAAAGACGACGGCGAATTTCTGCTCAGCCTCGACGGCGACGACCTGTCGGTGGTCAGCCTCGGCGTATCGTTGGTGCTCAACACGGCACCCGGCTATTTTGCTCCGCTCGAGATTTATGCTCCACGCCGTCGCGGCGCCATCAATCCCGCCAACCCGATGACCTCATTTCGCCGCTGCCGCACGTTTGTTGCCGGCACGTTCGAGGTGCAGCAACAAGAGTATGACAACGACTACATCTTCCTGTCGCTCGACGCGGCACGTCAGCTCTTCGACTATCCCACGCAAGCCACCGCAATCGAATTGGGCGTAGCGGGCGACGTCGAAAGCACTCGCCAACGCATTTCCGACACGCTGGGCGAAAAATATGTGGCGAAAGACCGACTCATGCAACACAGTCAGTCGTTCAAAATGATTAATGTTGAAAAGTGGATGACATTCCTGTTGCTCGGCTTTATTTTGGTTATTGCCTCGTTCAATATCATCAGCACATTGGCAATCATCATTGCCGAAAAAGACGAAAGCATCACCGCCCTGCGCGCTATGGGAGCCGACCGACGACTCGTGTCGAGCATCTTCGTCGCCGAAGGGTGGCTCATCTCCATCGTAGGCGCTGCCATCGGCGTCGCGGTCGGGCTGGGACTCTGCGCCTTGCAAATCAAGTACGGACTCGTCAAGATGGGCACCGATGCCAAGAACCTGATTATCGACACCTATCCGGTCGTAATCGAGCCCGCCGACCTGCTTACGATACTCGGCATCGTCGCCGTTGTCGGACTAATCACGTCGTGGGCTACGGCAATCGCCATGCGCCGCCGATTGGATAGATAGGCTTAACATTTATTAAGCAGTAATTTTAAACCTTTTGACGTTTTTCTATCTAAATAGAATAATGTAAAATCAATTACAACTATGAAGAAAAAAGTAGTATCGCTTATTGCTGCAGCGGCGTCGATTGCAACCGGCACGGCAAAAGCGCCCGACTTCGCATATCCGGAGACCGTGGCAGACGAAGCCACAAAGATTATCGCCGAAGCACAAGCCGGAGGCGACGACCAAGCCTTAATCGACGGAATGGTACGCCTGGCTCTCGCCAAATCGTCGATTTCCGACGACTATATACCCGAACTCATCGACAAAACCGACAGCCTCGCCGTCGGAGCGAAGCAGACATCGACGCGTTCGATTTTGCTTATGCTTGAGGCTGACCTCTACAAAGCAATGCGCTCCAACAACGAGCACTACATCAGTCGCCGCGAGCAAACCGACGTCGTGCCCGCCGACCGCAACGAATGGTCGATTGCCGACTTCAACAATAAGATTAACAACCTCATCGAAGCCTCGCTCAGCGACCACGAGAGCCTCGCGCGTCTCAATGCCGACGACTTCATAAACATAATCGCACCCAAGGATTATAGCCGCGATTTCTACCCGACGCTCTACGACTTGTTGGCGCATCATGCTCTCGACATCCTCGAAGGCGAAGAACTGTCGTTCGTGCCCGCTTTCTACCGCAACATGAGTGACATCACCGGTTGCGGCACATTCAAGATGCCCGGCAACGGCGAACCCTCTGCCCTCACAATGAGCATCTACGCATCGCTCTTAGACGAGCATAAAGGCGACATCGCGCCGACAATCATCACCGAAGTGCGCCGCATCAACCTGCTCTACGACCGCCGTTCGCAGACGCGTATCGATGCTCTTTATGCGCTCTACAACACCTTCAAATCGAGCAAATACGCTACCGAAGCGCTCATCGAACTCATCGACTGCAAATCGACAGCCGACAAACTTTATCAGTTGGCGCAAGACCAAGTGAAGGCTTTCCCGAACTACCCACGCATCGGCCATCTGCGCAATTATATTGCAGACTACGAGCAAGTGCGCGCCCGCATTAAGAGCCCCGACATCGTGGTGCCCGACAAAGACTTCAGCCTGACCATTTCGGCTGCCAATACGGAAAAGGTCATCATTAAAGCCTTCGATATAACGGATTTCCCGGAACGGATATCGCACGACCTGTTTGTCAAACGTCTACGTCGACAATCACCAAAAGTTACGAAAATTTACAACGTAAACCATTGCGCCGGCGACGAAATCGAAACGAAAGTGACGTTCCCCGCACTCGGCACGGGAAATTATGCCTTAGTCTTCGAAGTCTACGACACAAAGAGCAAAAAACGCATCTCCAGCCTCGACAAGGATGATTATGTTGAGGTTCTCTCGACCAACCTGGAATTGGTTAGCCGCACCATTGACAACGAAAAGCGCATCTACGTCTACGATGCCACAACCGGGCATCCCGTAGCCGGTGCTACCGTACACATCACCGAGGAGAAGAATAAATTTAGCCAAAAGACCAATCGTTTCGGATATATCGTGTACGATAGCAGTTCGAAGAGTTATTACAGCAACTGATACGCCACACTCGGCAACGACCGCAGCGCCGATTTGTCGGTCTATAGAGATTATTACGAAAATAATACGCATAATGAAGTAAATGTTGTGACCGACTTGGGTGTCTATCGTCCGGGCGACACTGTCCGATTCAGCGCTGTGGCTTATTCTACCGTTAAACGCAGCGGCCGCTTGTCGGCAGGCATCAAACTCAATGCGATGCTTATGAACACCAACGACGAGTTTGTCGACTCGCTCAGCCTCACAACCGACTCGTTGGGACGCATCGCCGGACAATTCAAGATTCCTACCGACGGCATGACCGGACAATTCACAATTAAAATATCCGGCTCCGGCCATAGTGGCACAAAATCGCTAACCGTCAGCGAATACAAAGCGCCGACATTCTTCGTCGAACTCAATCGCGAAGCATCGCGTTTTGCCACTGCCGACGGCATAAAGTGCGCCGGTCGCGTGGCTACTTATTCGCAATTTCCCGTTGCCGGAGCAACGGTGAAGTGCACGTTCACGCCCGCCAAATTGTGGTGGATGTGGGACGAGGCTAACGACAAACCCTATACGGCAACGACAACAACCGCCGCCGACGGAACGTGGTCGGTCGACGTGCCACAGACAATCCTCGACGGAAACAATTACGGTCGCTACAGCGTTACCATGGAGGCAACGTCGCCGGCAGGCGAAACGCAGTCTGCCTCCGAAATCGTCTGCATAGGCTCAAAACTCGGCATTTCGCTCAATGATGCAACTATCGAGGCTTCGCCGACGGCTAAACTCAACATCAGCGTGAGCAACCTCGAAGAGCGCGCCGTCGATGCACGCTGCGCATTTACGTTGACCGATGCCGACAAGAATAGCGAAGCGGCTCGCGGCGAATTTTCGTCGCTCAGCCCCGTTGTCGACCTCAGCGCCGTGGCTTCCGGCAAATATACGCTGAAAGTTTGGCTTACCGACGACACAACCTCCGTGCGCACCTGCTCGCTCGTGGTCTACCGTTCTGCCGACGCTCAGCCGCCTTACGACACGCCGCTTTGGGTCGAAACGTCAGAACTGCAAGTGGCTGCCGACGGAACTCTGACCGTCGACTACAAATCGTCGAGCGCATCTTGTGTGTTCTTCGTCTTGGAAGACGATGTCAAGACACTTGCCTCGGGCAACCAGATGTCGGAGCCAGGTCGCAACACCATCGTGCTGCGCCCGGAAATCGCCGCCGACAAAACGGCTAAACTCACGCTGTCGGCTTACGTCGGACACAAAATGACGAAACGCATCATCACGGTCAAGCCTGCCGAACCTCTCGGCGAAACGCGTATCGTCAAAGAAACTTTCCGCGACTTCATCACGCCGTCGACTCCCGAGCGCTGGCGTTTCCGCATCGAGAACGACCGTCAACGCCTCGCCGGTGCAATGATTGCCTATATGTACGACGCTGCGCTCAACAGCATTGAGCCCAATTTCCCGGAATTCGGTTTCTACATGTCGCAACTGACCCCTTTCAGCGAAAGAGTGAACAACATAGGTTATGGCAGAGCGATGACCTACGGCTTTGCCGCAAGATTTCCGACGTCAAACATTCTTCGCCCGTATATTAATATGTATAATCGACAACTCGGCGCAACAAGATTTATGCCTATGGTTGCATATTGTATGGCAGCGCCGAAACGTGGTTACAAAGCCGAAGAATTCGACATGGCAGCACCCGATGCGGTATTAGATATGGGAAGCAACAATATGTCGATTGCAACCAAAGAAAGTGCCGAAGTGGCTGTCGAAGAAAGTGCGAACGAAAGCACCGACGGCGACAACTTCGACTACCGCGACCCGAGCATCAAAACGGCATTCTTTATGCCGACGTTGGTGACCGATGCCGACGGCGTGGTGACTATCGACTTCGACGTGCCGAACGTCAACACGCAATGGCAATTCTGCGCCGTGGCTTATACGGCAGACCTTCGCAAGGCTACCATCAAAGAACTCGTCACGGCATCGAAACCCGTTATGGTGCAAGCCAACTTGCCGCGCTTCGTGCGCCACGGCGATGCGGTTATCCTTCCGGCAACGGTGATGAACAACTCGTCGGAACGAATCGAAACGACAGTAACCATCGAAATCTTCAATGCCGCAACGCGCAAAACGCTGCTCACTCGCAGCACCGCAGTAACCCTCGAGCCGCTCGCTTCGCAGGTCGTTGACATCACTGTCGACGCCGACATCACGGCGGCTATCGACGGCTTGGGCTACCGCATCAAATCCGCTACCGAAAATTTTGCCGACGGCGAGCAACATCTTCTGCCCGTGCTTGCGGCAACGACACTCGTTGTCGAAGCAAAGCCGTTCTACATCCGCGAGAACGAGCAAAGCGTGACGTTCGCCTTCCCGAAGGTGTCGAAAGGCAGAATCACGCTGGAATACTGCGACAACCCGACGTGGTACTGCGTGGCTGCGCTGCCGTCGCTCGTCAGCGAAAGCGTAACGGCATCGGCTCAAGCGCGCAACTTCTTCGTCGCATCGGTTGCTCAAGGCATTGTAGGCTCGTCGCCGATGATTGCCGACGCCATCCGACAATGGCACGCCGACGACTCGCTGGCGTCGAACCTCAATAAAAACGCCGACCTCAAGACCATCAGCCTCAACAACAGTCCTTGGCTGACCGACGCCGAGCGCGAAACGGAAAATATGCGTTGTCTCGTCGACCTCACCGACGCACAGACCATTGCTTCTCGCAAGGCAAAAGCCCTGTCAATGCTTAATTCGCTGCAAAACTCCGACGGCGGCATCGCTTGGTTCAAAGATTGCAAGTCAAGCCTTTGGATGACGCTCGACGTGCTCGAAGAGTTCGGCATGCTCAAGCAAATGGGCTACTACGACGGCTCTGCCGACCGATTCATCGAAAAGGCTTGCAGTTACGCCGACAACGAGGTTGCCGACCAAATCAAACGCTACAAAATCAAGCCTTCCGAATATCACCAATTCTTCGACTACATCCTCACTCGCTCGATGTTTGCACAATTGCCGCTTAAGGGCAAAGCAGCCGAGGTGAAAGACGAAGTGATAGACTATACGGTCCAAAATTGGCGCGACTACAGTATCGACCGCCGCGTCCAAGCAGCCATCCTGCTCGCCAACGTCGGCAAGAAGGCTGAGGCAAAGCGCATCGTTGAGTCGCTCCGTCAGCATGCACGCAAAGACGACACTTGGGGATACTATTGGGACACTGAGGGTCGCGACCGCCTCTGGCTCGCCTCGAAGGCGCTCATCGCTTTCCATACCGTCGACCCCGCCGACCCGGACATCAACAACATTCGCCGCTGGATTCTTCTCACCAAGGAAACCCGCAACTGGGGCGAATCGCCTGCCGCTTGTATGGCTGTAAACGCCATCCTCGCCACCGGGACATCGTGGACCAACGACGACCGCCGTCAGGCTGAAATCACCGTCGACGGAAAGCCGGTCGACTACGGCACCGACAGCCGTTTCGGATACGTTCGTCGCAGTTTCGATGCTTCGGAAGTTGCCGGAAAAGACGTCACCATCAAGCGTTACGGCTACAACCCCGCCTGGGGCGCCGCTTACGTCAACTACGAAGCGCCGATGACCGAAGTGCGCCGCAACGACTCGCGCGACATCAGCATCAGCAAAGCGCTGTTCCGCTACGACAGCGAAGGCAATCTCAAGAGCGTTGCCGACGACCAAATCCGCGTGGGCGACAAACTGCAAGTACGTCTGACGCTCAAATCGAGTCGCGACATGAACTACGTTGCCATTACCGACCAACGTCCCGCGGCATTCGAGCCGGTCGACCAAGTGCCGACTTACGATTGGCGCGACGGAATCTTCATGCTCCGCGAAACTCGCGACGCGCAGACTAATATCTTCGTCACCGGGCTGCCGAAGGGCACGTTCGTCATTGCCTACGACGTCTATGTCAACAATGCCGGACAATTCGCTTCGGGCATCGCCACAGCACAATGCCTCTACGCACCGCAACACGTTGCCCACTCGGCAGGAAGTATAGTGGAGAGCGGAGAGTGGAGAGCGGAGAGGTAAAAGGTAAGAGGTAAGAGGTAAGAGGTAAGAGTGGAGAGCGGAGAGGGACGAGATGCCATCGATAAACGACATACAATATACGATAAACGCTCCTCTTACCTTTTACCTTTTACCTCTTACCTCTCAAACACTGTGGTGAGGCTTTCGCGACCGAGGTAGAATGTTTTGGCGCGGATAGTCTTTGCGCGAGTGCGCAGCGGTGTCGTGTAGAGCGGCGAATCGGCGGTAGGCTCGCTTCCGTCGGTGGTGTAGCGCACTTGTGCTTGCGGATAAGCGCAGTTTATCACAATTCGTCCGCCGCGCTGCGTGATGCCGGGCATTCCGACGTGGAAGTTCAGTCCGTCATCGCTCAACTGCGGCAGCAGCGACTCGCCAATCAGCGCATTATATTGCGCCTTGGTTTGCCCGGGTAACAGTTCGGCATTCCAGCCGCGTTCAGCCAAGCCGAACACCTTCGGGAAGAGCAAATATTCAACCATCTCATGTCGGCGAATCGTTTCGGCAAAAATCTGCCCCTGAACGCCTTGTATCATCTTGCGAGAGCGGCTGTCGAGCACCGGACGCGGCGCACGGAGTCGAACCGAGTCGAGCGGTTCGCCGTTGATGCGAGTCGACGACGAGCGGTAGATGTCGAACGGACGCGCATCCCAGGCGCGATATTCGTCGGTATAGCCGCCCCAATTGAGTCCACGCTCTGCCGGATGCGGATTGTATGCCATGTCGAAGTAGAAATTTCCAACGTTGCAAAGCACGACGCGATAGCCGTTGTTCGCCACCGCGTAGGGCACGGTGTCGTTACCCCAATCGGGCACGGTCTGCCAGCAGTAGACGCCGCCAAACTTGTTGCGCAGACGCTCGTCGACCTCCGCGCTATGGCGCATTGCCACTTCCTGCCAGCCGCCGATGCGTATGCCTTTTGCGTCGGCGATGTTGGCAATTCGCGTGATGTAGTATTGCTCAACGTCGTGGGTCGTCGTAAATCCGCAGCGCTGCATCAGGCGTTGCACTGCCGGTGATTTTGCCCACGGATTGCGCGGCACTTCGTCGCCACCGACGTGGACGTACGGCAACTTGACGCCGGCGCGCTCATACATGGCGGCAATCTCGTCGAGAACCTTCTCCATAAAGCGGTAAGTGCCTTCCTGCGCCGGATTGAGCACGTTGTCGTGATAGCCTTGCGCTGAGGTGTAGACGGAACGGTCGGCGGGGTCGTCGAGACGGTAGCGCCATGCCTCAACGGAGTCGGTAGCGGCATAACGGCGGTAGCGAGCACGCATAGCCGTGATGGCTGCGCGAGCATGTCCGGGTGATTCGATTTCGGGGATAACCTCAACGCCAATGCTGTCGGCAAAGCGCAGAAAGTCGACAAACTCGTCGACGGTGATATATCCGTTCGAGGTCGTCGGGCTGTCGGGATTACCGTCGCCGTTATAGAACTGGCACATAAAGTCTGACTCCGAGCGCGTCAAGCCACGTCGTGCGCCAACGTCGGTGAGTTCGGGCAGTCCGGGGATTTGCAGTCGCCAACCTTCGTCGTCGGTGAGGTGGAAGTGGAAGCGATTTATCTTAAACATAGCCGCTTCGGCAAGCATTCGGCGCACAGCCGAGAGCGGATAGAAGTTGCGCGCCACGTCGAGCATAATGCCGCGATAGTGCAAGTCGGGCGAGTCGCAGACGTGTGCCGCCTCGATAGCGCCGCGCGGGGCATTGCAACGAATAAGTTGTACGACGGTTTTCACGCCGTTGAGCACCGCTTCGCGACTTACGCCTGCCACGCGCCAACACTCGGGCGTAATGTCGATTTCATAGTATTCGGCATTGGTTTTCCCTTCCGGATAACGTGCATCGGCGCGACTGAGCAATTGCAGTTCGATGGGAGTTGCAGAACCATTATGACGACCGATGCGTTTGAGTTCACTGCGAGCATAGTCGGCGGCAGCGTCAAGGCAGTCGGCGGCGCTCACGCGGAATGAGCCAATCGGGCAAACTTCGTCGGTCGTAGCAACGTGCTTGAGTGCCGGGAGAATGTCGTACGAGCCGCGACTGCCGCAGCTGCCAACCGATTCGTAGAGGTCGAAGAGTCGTTGCGGCGTGGGGAAGTTGGCGCGCCGAGGATAGATATTGAGCGCAATCGGGCGATGCTTGATTGGCGCCGCCTCGGGTGCGGAATTGCCGAAGGTAATGTGTCCGCCGTCGGGGGCGAAACAGAGGTTATTGACCGTGCCGACCATTTCGTAGTCGAGCGCGACCGTCTTGCCTGCATCGAGGCGAAATCCGGCTGTCGGGCGAACGCAGAAATAGCCTGTCTGCACGGTTTCGAAGGTTATGGGCACGCCTGCCGACGGCGAATAGCGTCGCGGAAACGAGTTGAAATAGAGCGCCCAGTCGTCGGCGACGGCGGCTCCTGACGTATTCGTTAGGATGAATTGGCATCGGCTGATGCGGTTCACCGAGTCGTACGAGCACACTTGCCATTCCACTTCGAGAGGATTGGCTACGGCGAAAGTTGCACTGACTGTCAATGCACTAAGTAAAAATATTATTTTTTTCATACGAAAAATATTTGCGCCGTTTTTGTTTATAACGGCTGTTTTTACT
>JBJEDO010000110.1:0-12319 GCA_051872155.1 Candidatus Limisoma sp. | reverse complement strand
AAACCAATATTAGTAAATATACAAAACCGAGTCAACCATTTTCAGGAACGGACAGTGAAGGATTTTTTAACACGCTGTTTTGGGTGACTCGCAGTTAATTTTTGTAAATTTATGGCATGTTTGTGCGCCGTAAGTTAAATAAGAGTGGGTCAACGAGCGTCCAGGTGCTCGACAAGCGCAATGGTCGCAATGTGCTACTCCGCTCTTTTGGTTCGTCGAACATTGAGTCGGAGATCTACGAGCTGGAACGACAAGCGCACGATTATATCAACGCCTACGGAGGTCAGCTGGTCATCGATTTTGAGGCTCATTTGCAGCCGCAGCGGCAAGTAGAGCTCGACAAACTATTCAGCCAAATTGTCGACATACGTCAAAATGCCCCTCAAATTATATTGGAGCGCATATATAATGGTATCGGTTTTGATGCCATCGGCGACGATACGTTGCGACTACTCGCCATAGCTCGTGTGTGTCAACCTAAAAGCAAGGTTGCGACGGTAGAATATCTGAAGCGCTGTTTTCAAGAAGATGTCAAGCTGCACAAAGTGTATCGCTATATGGACACGCTATACAACACGCAACGCGAGAAGATACAAAACATAAGCGTGGAGCATACGCGAGGACTGTTGGGAGGAAGTATAGGCATCGTGTTCTACGATGTAACGACACTCTACTTTGAATCAGCTCGCGAGGACGTACTGCGATGTCCGGGCTTTTCAAAGGACGGCAAGACTGCGGAGTCGCAAATCGTGCTCGGACTGCTTGTCAGCCGCGATGGCTATCCGCTGTCGTACAACATCTTCAACGGTTCGCAGTATGAGGGGCGCACGTTTATACCGATAATCGATGACTTCGTGCAGCGATTTGCGCTCACCGACTTCATTGTAGTAGCCGATGCCGGATTGCTCTCGCGCAAAAATATCGCACTTTTGAAGGCTGCCGGCTACAAATTTATCCTCGGAGGACGCATAAAGAAAGAGTCGGCAACAGTGCAAGATTGGGTTTTGACACTCGAGAAAGACAGTCGGAAACTACATGAAACCGCAATAAACGGCGACGAGCGTATCATCATCAGCTACTCCGAAGAGCGAGCCGCCAAGGATCGGCACAACCGCGAGCGCGGCATTGAGCGACTTCGCAAAGCCTATGCCTCAGGTCGCATCAGCAAAAAGAACATAAGCCAACGTGGCTACAACAAGTTTCTTACTATCGAAAACGACGTCATCGTGAGCATCAACGATGCCAAAATCGAAGCCGACGCCCGTTGGGATGGGCTGAAAAGCTACGTCACAAACACCGCGCTACCGGCAGCCGAAGTAATAGAGCAGTATCACGAGCTGTGGGTTGTGGAACGCGCTTTTCGCATAACCAAAGGCACATTGGAAGCCCGCCAAATCTTCCACTTTACCGAGCGACGCATTGAGGCACACATCTGCATATGTTTTGTAGCCTACAAGCTTTACAAAGAACTCGAACGGCTACTCAAGGCAATCGGCATAGCCCTCAGCGTCGACAAAGCGCTCGACATTGCCAAGACCATATCGACGGTAACAGTAGCACTTCCCGACGGAACAACAGGCACCCGGATTATGCTCATGACCGACGAGCAACGGCTACTGCAACCGCTGCTTCCGTTGGATTTTTGATTTGGGTGACCCATTGTCAAAGTCAGGAGAGCGTATAGACCTCGACGGATGGGCTTTGCTGTTCCATTCCGATATGGTTCGCGGCACTTCGTTGGAGAAAGAGATGCGCAATTACTCGTTTTTCGATTACAACGCCAACGAAGCCCTGTACACCTCGGAAGAAGAATATGCGCTGCTTGCCGACATTATGAAACGGATAAAGACGGAATTGGACGCCGGGCATGATGACCGTCAAGACAACATTCTGCTCGATTACATCGGCCTGCTGCTAAACTACTGCAAGCGGTTCTACGATAGGCAGTTCCTTACGAGAAAAGTGGAGAATGCAGACATTCTTCGGCGGTTTAGCGCCGTCCTTGAAGACTATTATGCTCGGGAGCAACAGTTCAAACAAGGACTTCCCACTGTGGCTTATTGTGCCGACCGACTCTGTATGTCTGCCGGGTATTTCGGAGATATGGTGAAGAAGCATACGGGAGATTCCGCCAAGGGTTACATCCATCACTTCATCCTCCGGAAAGCGAAAAGCCTCCTTGCTTCGGGCGAAACTATTTCAGCCGTAGCCTACGACTTGGGCTTTGAATATCCTCAGCATCTGAGTCGGTTGTTCAAGAAAAAGGAGGGTATTTCGCCCTCTGAGTATATAGACACCATAAGACGCAGTTGACACCAAATTCGTCTTTCATCTATTTTTTTTTTGACGAAAATGCACTGTGTGAGTGCAAAATATTGCGAAAAATGCACTATGTGAGTGCATTTTTGATTATCTTTGCAGCGACAAGGTGCAATTTGTGCTAATTAAGAGGAGGAAAATGAAACAGTTAATAGAAAATTACCGCCGACTGTTGTCGCTGACTGCAACGTCGTTTCATCGATATTTGTATGAAAAAGTGAATTGGTCCGGGCGATTGATAGGAATCGTAGGCGCTCGCGGTGTGGGTAAAACCACGATGATATTGCAATACGCCAAGGAGCGACTCGATGTGGAGAGTTCGCTGTATGTGAATGCCGAGGATTTCTACTTTTCGTCGCATCGGTTGACTGATTTGGCGGATTCGTTCTGCAAGATGGGCGGCAAATATTTGCTGATAGACGAGGTTCACCGTTATGAGGGTTGGTCGCGTGAACTTAAGCTGATTTACGACTATCACCCGGAGCTACATGTTGTGTTTTCGGGTTCGTCGATATTGGATATAACGAAGGGCGTGCAGTCTGATTTGTCGCGGCGCACTGTGGTCTACGATATGTACGGCTTGTCGTTCAGGGAGTATCTTGAGTTGTTTGAGGGTGTAAAAGTCGGAGTCGAGACGCTCGATGAGGTGCTCTCGCACGCGGTGCAATTGCCGACCGATTTTCGACCGTTGGTTTCTTTCGGGCGTTATCTTCGTCGAGGATATTATCCTTTTGCGCTCGAAGACGGCTATGAGGACAAACTTCGGCAAGTGGTTGTCAAGACGCTCGAGACCGACATTCCCGAGTATGCTAACATGAACGTATCAACGGGCAAGAAGTTGAAGCGATTGATGTCGGTGATAGCCGAGATTGTGCCGTTTAAGCCGAATATGGTAACGCTTGCGGATGCGCTTGGCGTGTCGCGCAATAATGTTGCCGACTACCTATTATATATTGAGAAAGCGGGATTGATAACGCAACTACGAGACCAAACGGGAGGAGTTCGCTCATTGGGCAAGGTCGATAAAGTTTACCTCGAAAATACGAATCTAATCTACGCGTTGGCGAATGACGGTGCGGCGGAAGTCGGCAATGTCAGGGAGACGTTTTTTATGAATCAACTGCGCGTGGTGGCTGACCCGATCACGTCGTCGGTGTCGGATTTTATGGTAGGCAACCGTATGTTTGAGGTAGGCGGTCGCAACAAGAAGCAGAAGCAAATACGCGGCGTCGAAAATGCCTATGTGGTGAAAGACGATATCGAATACGGCGGACTGAACGTCATTCCGCTGTGGCAGTTCGGGTTGCTGTATTGAGAAGCGCCTTCGGCGCGGTTATAAGGTTATAAGGTTATAGGGTTATGAGGTTAAAAGGTTAGTCGGCAGCTTGCGCTGCGAATAATGCTTGTAGGTAAGAGGTAAGAGGTGTGATTTTGGAGCGTAAAAGGGTGAAAATTAGGTGTGAAGGGTTGAAAACTTCCGAGATGGAGCAATTTTTTTTCGAAAAATATACGTTTTTGTGAAATATTGTATATCTTTGCTGAGAATTTCGAACCCTAATACCTTCGAAATTTTAATAATAAAGATGAACCTAAAATGATTCAAATTTGTTATTGCTTAAAATAATAAACGAAATTAATTGTATTATAACGTTTTAATAAATTATCATCTATGAAAAAGTTTTTGCTAACTCTACTTTGTGTAGCAGGATTTGTAGCAGTAAATGCAGAAAATCCTAAAGCATTGACAGGACAAAAATTTCTCGACAACTGGTCAATTGGTGTAAACGCAGGTATCACTCAACCGCTTGCACACCCGTATTCACTCGACGCAAATATGCGCGGCTTGTTCGGTGTAGAACTCTACAAGCAATTCACTCCGGTGTTCAAAGCAGGTGCTGACATCAACTTCGGTGTGAACACAACAGGTATTTATGGCAACCGTGGTGTAAGAACAGCGTTCGACACTCACAACCTTTCACTCAACGGTGGTCTTAACCTTATGAACCTCTTTGGTGGCTACAAAGGCACTCCGCGTTTGTTCGAAATCGAGGCAATCGGTGGTATCGGCTGGGGTCATATGTACACTAACTACGAAGTTGACGGTCCCGCTTACAACTACATGACTACAAAACTTGGTATCAACTTGAACTTCAACCTTGGCAAAGACAAGGCTTGGACACTTGGTATCAAACCGGCAATCGTTTACGACATCGAAGGTCGTACTTCGAACAACGGCGTTAAGTTCGACACCAACTATGCAAATATCGAACTTCAAGCAGGTCTCGCTTACCACTTCAAGACCAGCAACGGTACACACCACTTCGTATACGAAGACCTCTATGACCAAGCACAAATCGACGACTTGAACGGCAAAATCAACAAACTTCGTTCAGACCTCGACGCTAAAGACGGTGAACTTGGCAAGGCTAACAAGCGCATTAGCGACCTTGAAAAGGCTCTCAAAGAATGCCAAGAAAAGAAACCGGTTGTAGAAAAGGTTGTACAAGTTGAGAAAGTTGTTAACTCTAACCTCGAATCGATGGTAACATTCCGTCAAGGTAAGACCGTTATCGACGCATCACAACGCCCGAACGTAGAGCGCGTGGCTACTTATATGAAGAACCACAAGAACGCTAAGGTTTCTATCAAGGGTTACGCTTCTCCGGAAGGCAACGCCGACATCAACAAACGTCTTGCTGAAGGTCGTGCACAAGCTGTTAAGGATATGCTCGTTAACACTTACAAGATCTCTGCAGACCGCATCAGCGCAGAAGGTCAAGGTGTTGGTGATATGTTCTCTGAACCGGATTGGAACCGCGTTTCGATCTGCACTCTCGAAGAATAATACTATCGACGACAAAACAAAAAGCGTGTCCCCTCGGGCACGCTTTTTTTGTTGATGGGTGTGATGAGGCGCCTTCGGCGCGGTTATAAGGTTATGAGGTTCTGAGGTTATACGGCGCTGACGCGCGTGTGATGGTCGGAGGAAAGACTACAAAATAACGGTGTAGCCCTTTCGGGACGGAGCAGTATGAATAATGCAGGTTAGTATGAAATTATTATTTGTATCTATAGTATAACTTTTTGCCTAATAGCGTTAGTCCGTATTTCTGATTAGGTGCATTGGGATTCGCGGAATTTTGCATCTCTATAAAACTGTCGGCGATAGCAGGCAAAAGATAGTTTTTTCTAAATGTGCTGCGAGATTTAAACTCTAATCGCTCTAACAATTCTGCAGCAGATAGCCATTCTTCGCCGAGAATGTCAATGAGTCTCAAAATAGATGGAGAAACATTCTCAAACTCCACTTCTACTTCACTCCTACTTGAGTCCTGCTTCACTCCTACTTGAGTCCTTAAACCATCAACATTTCTTTTAAATATGACTTTTACAAAATTTCCGTTGTCCAGTTTGATATGCCAAAGACTACGATACCACCATCTCCGTTTATCATTCCACACAGCGCTTCCATACCACGATAGAGTTGCCCGGTAGTTTCCTTAAACTCAACATCGACACCCTCGAAATTGTATGTCAAACGCTTGATGTAATCAAATGAGATTTCTTCCTTTGTCATATCTGCTGTATTATTTGCAAAGTTACGAACCCTCGCGGCATTTTCCAAACGAATACAATGACTTTTGATATTTATTATAGAGGAGAGAGGCGCCTTCGGCGCGGTTAGAAGGTTATGAGGTTCTGAGGTTAAGTGAGCGCAGTCCGGTCTGCCGTGGGTTACGGCTTGCAAAGTCTTCAACTTAGCATTTTTACAATGAGCAAAATCTATGCAATTTAGCTCATTGTGCTGATTATCAGTTGCTTCCCCACCTAGCCGCAGGCGGCAAGGTGGGGTTACCCGATTGCCGCAAGCTCTTCGAGCTAGCATCTTGGCGTTATCCCAATTTGCTCCGCACGCCTAATAGGTCGCACCGAGGCGCGACCCTACTATGTTGATTGTTAGCCATTTAGACACCTAGCCAAACTCCGCACGCCTGATAGGTCGCGCCGAAGCGCGACTCTACGGATGGCGGATGTTTTGTGCTGTATAAGCTGCTGGATGCCAGCGAAGTGCTGTGGTGAGTTGCCGTGGCAGTGCGCTATCCGGCGTAGCTGTGCATGCCGCCGAGGAGGAGGTTTACGCCGAAGTAGGTGATGAGCACCGAGAGGAATGCGCAGAGCAGGAATGTGTGAAGTCGCGCGGGTGTCGACGTCAGGCAGGTTGCGTGTAGCGGCACGCTGTAGACGAGCATCGTGATGAGTGCCCAAACTTCTTTCGGATCCCATCCCCAATAGCGACCCCACGATACGTTTGCCCAGACGGCGCCGATGAAGATTCCGGCAGCGAGGAGTGCAACGGCGGGGTAGATCGCAGCTTTACTGATGAGCGCGAGTCGCTCGATTTCGACGTCCTGACGGCGTCGAAGTTGCATAATGACAGCCGCTAAAGCGTTGACAAACATCAGTGCGAATAGCGTGTAAGCCATCATCACCGTCGCCACGTGGATGCTCAGCAGCGGCGAATTGAGCACGGGCACGAGGTTGGTGATTTGCGGCGACGATTCGCCCATCATAGCCACCAGCAGGAGCGTTCCCGAGAGCAAAAATCCGAAGGGAATAGCAGTCAGCGTCTTGCGGCACAGCACGGCAGCCGCGGCGGCGGAACAGAGTGCCATAAACATCATCGTTTCGAATCCGTTCGACATCGGAAGATGACCGCCGACCCACCAACGCAGTGCGAACACGACGCCGAGATATGCGGTGAGCAGCCACAGCACGCCGGCGGCGGTTCGACGCACGGCGGGTCGCTCCATCAAGCGTCGGCGAAAGCAATAGACGAGCATAGCCGCGATGCCCACAGCGAGGCACGCCATGGCAATCGGACGGTTTGCCGACAGTGCGTTGTAGGTGCGTTCGGCATTGATTTGCGTGGCGTCGGGAAGACCCGTGCCGCCGTATTTCACTTGATAGTCGGCGATTTTGCCAACGAGTCGCCCGGCTTCGTCGTAGTTGCGCGCGGCGATTTGTTCAGCCACCAAACTCATACAACCTTGAATGAAAGCCGCTTGCGTGGCGTCGATATTTGCCGGGATGCGGTCGGCGAGCGAGAGCCAACGGATGTCGTTGCCGTTGGCGCAAGGGAAGATTCGCAGTAGCGAGCCGGTAGAAGCCATGCAGGCGAGGTTGAACTTCTCGTTTGCGGCGTTTCGGTTGCGAGCGTCGACAGTGTCGGCGTCGGCGTTTTCGAGTTTGAATCCGTTGAGGTCGACGAAATCCGTCAGCCGTGCATAACGACCATCGATGCCGAGCAGGGCACGCGTTTGTGCGTCTTTGATTTTAATCATCGGCTCGGTTTTCCAATCGTCGTAGTAGAACAGCCATCCGCAAAGCACTTGTTCGGCTGTGAGTCCTTTGTATGATGCACTTCCGTAGGTTTTCAGCACGAAATTGCGAGCGAGCGTTTGCACGGGGCAAATGCGGTCGTTGTGGTAGACGAGCAATTTGCCGAACTCGTCGGCGAAAGCCTTTGGAACCGTTTTCGGAGCCGATTCGGCGTGTGCGGAGCAGCAGAATAAGACGAAGACCGCCGCGGTGAGCGTTTTCAGGCGTTTCAGCGCCGTGCGGAAACCGCTGTTGCGCTCGAAGAAGAACGCAATGAAGCAGAGCAGCAGCGCGGCGTAGCCCGCATAACTCAAGGCGATTCCCCACGGGTCGCGCTGAATGTTGAGATGCACACCCGCGCCGTCGGCATCGTAGCTCGACTGGTAAAAACGGTAGTAGCGGTAGCGGAACACCGAGTTCATCGAGGCGCTGCCTTCCGTAACCTTGTCGGCATCGGCTACGGCGAGCGAGGCTACGTAGTCCATCGGTGATTGCGTGCCGGGATAGTACAGGATTTCGAAGTTGCGCAATTCGACGTCGAACGGCAGAGCGGCGCGGCTACCGTCGTCGAGCGCGAATTGCGACGTTTTGCCGGCGTCGAGGCGCAGATGTATCGAGCCTCTAATGCCGAAAAGCCACGTCGTGGCGGCGCCCGCGAGAATTAAGACCAGTGCGAGGTGGAGCAAAAACGTGGCGCGGCGGCGATATACTTTTTTGCGCACCAAAATTACTAATGCGGTGACGGTGAACGCCGTCCACAGGGCAATCATTGCCGGCGAGGTGTAGACCTCTTGCAGAGCCACCGAGTTGCCGAGCAGTCGGTCGACAATCGACCCCGTTATAAGACATAGTAGCAGCCCTGCGAATAGGACTGCCACTAAGGGTTTTAGAATCCGTTTTGTCATTTCCTTACAAGTTCTAAACCTAAATACTAATTTCTAAATAGATTCTATGAATTTAATGATAGCGTCGCGGTCGGATTTCGAAAGAGCGCGATAGCGTTCCACCGAGTAGCGCGCGTCGCTTTGCTTGTTGCCGTGCCACATGATGGCTTCTTGAGTGGTTCGCGCGCGGCAGTCGTGGAGACGGTCAGCGGTCGGCGAGCCGGTGCACTTCTGATGGAGACCACGACCCCAGAGCGGCGTCGTTCGGCACCAACCTCCGCGGATGTCGTTAGCCATGTGAAGTTTGTGTTGCACCATGTCGCTGTATGGCCAGATTTTCTGGTGCGGGTAGCGCGGAAGTTCGTTGCCTTTGAAGAATCGAGCTGGGTCGACGATTTCGTCGTCGCCGGTGGTCCAAGTCGGGCGGTGGCAGTAGTCGCAGCCGATTTCCGAGAAGAGTTGTTTACCGCGAATGACATCTTCGTCGTCGATGTTACGCGCTGCCGGAACGGCAAGTCCGCGGTGCCACACCATAAAGTCGGTATATTCGTCGTCGGTCATTTCCGCGGGAAGGTCTTTCGCCAGGAGATATGCTTTGATGCGGTCTTCGATAGCGCCGTTCCACCATGCGTCGTGCTGCTTGTCGGGGTCGATTTTTGCGATGTAGTCGTCGAATCCGGCTTGGACGTCGGCGTCGCGCGACGAATATTCGGCGTAGGTTCCGGCAGCGTCGAGATAGTGGTAGCGACGGTCGCTGCGCGTCACGTTGGTGATGTTCCAGATGGCGTTAGCGCCGGCAGCGTCTTGGAGTGGACCGCGCGTAAGAGCATAGGTGTATCGGAGGGCATATTTCGTGCCGTCGCCTTGCACGGTGTTGGCATATTGCTTCACCCATTCGCCGCCTTTGAAGATTGCGGGGTTGATGCCGTTAGGCAGATAGCCGTCGGCTTCTTCGCGAGCGTATTGTGCTTTGATTTCGTCATCGTCGATGGCGTCGAGCAGCCCTGTACCGTAGATGCCGATAGTCGATTCGAGGCGCACGTCATAAGCCTTGGGGATTTGGTAGCCTTGGCGGACAACGTAGAACGCGTCTTCGGGAATAGTCACTTCCGGGTATTGGAGGTCGTAGGTTTCGCCGTCGTCGAATCGGTTACCCCATTCGTCGGTGTACGATTTCCAAGCGACTATGATTTTCGTCTCGTCGATAGGATTTTTGAACGGCGCTACGGCGTGAGTTTGCGGCATGCCGGCAAGCCAAGGCACGTAGGCATCGTTGTCGGGCGTGTAGACCACGAGGAGGCATCCGTTGCCGATTTCGTTGGTGTTGAACGAGCCGGCTTCGATGCGTTTGCCGTGACCGTATCCCGGGTGGCAGTGCAGGCACGAGTTGCGCACGTAGACCGGACCGAGACCCGAGCGCACGCCGCTTTGGTTGGTCATAAACGGCTTCTCGAAGAGCGCTTCACCGTTTTTGAACGATTGGTAAAGTCCGGCATTTTCGACGGCTTGAGTAGGTTGCTCGTAGGCGTTGTATGTCGAAAGGAACGTCGTTCCGAGTTCGCCGCCGGTGTAGTACCAGTCGGGGAGTTCGGCATCGGGCGTATCGATGTCGGCGGTCGAGGGGTTGTCGTCGCTGCAAGCGCAGAGCATAGCTGCTGCGGCAACGAATAGCAGATATATTCGGTTCATTGTTAATAGTTTTTAGAAAGTTCGGTCATAACTTTTTCGAGCGTATCGACGAGGTCGGTGCCAACCACTGTAACGGCATTGTCAGCCTCGGGACCGGTAGCGGTTTTAGCGAACGGCTCGGGAATCGCTTTGATGGCATTGATGGCTTTTTGGATTTGCGAGCGGACTTCGGTGTCGAGCGCCGGGTTGACACTTTTTATGTAGTCGCTCACCGAAGCGTCGCCGGTTTGGCTGCCGAGGTAAGAATTTTGGATGCTGATGATGTTGTCGACAAAGTCGTTGATGGAGTTCAGACTGTAGGGCGACTCGATGTAGTTTTTGTCTTCAGTCGACGAGCCGTTTGCCGGGCGACCGATTTTCGTGTTGCCAACCTCGTCGGCGATGTCGATGCAGCCTTGAATAAGGTCTTCGGCAGCGGCTTGATAGCTTTTGTAGAGGCTACCGCCCTGACCGGCATTCTTCATGCTCCAGCCGTAGTTGTGCGAGGGAGCGAGGTCGGCATCTTCGAGAATTTGTTGCTTTTCGGCGGTGATGTTGTCGATTCCCGCCCACGATGCTTCGAGCAGCACGCATTGATTGCGAAGGTCGTCGGCAACGGTGTAGAGATAGACGAGTTCTTCGCGAGTGTAGTTGGTGTTATGAGTCAACGATGAGTTGCTGTCGGCGCTGAGTTCGAAGAGCAGATATTCCACGGCGTGGAAACCGAGCAGACCGTAGCCGGCGTTGTTGTCGATAGTCCACGCTTTGCCGTTACGCAAGTCGGCGAGGAGGTCGTCCATAGCGTTTTTGTCGAGCGGCCAGGAGTCGATGTGTGGGTCGATGTTATAGTCGGCGGCAGCGCCGTAGAGGAATGCTTCGCTTTTCTCCCAGTAAGCGCGACTTTGGTTCCAGAATTCGCCGGCGCGAGCCACTTGCGATTGAGTGAGGTTGCCGGCATCGAAAGCGTCGATAATTTCGTGGCAAGCATCGGCAAGGAGGATGGCGTTGTCTGCCATTCCGCGATAGGTAGGCACGACGGTATTGTCGACGTAAGGCGTCATAGCCTCGCGGAGCATAGATTCTTTCGACGATTCTTCGAACGAGTTCGGCTCGTCGTCGCTACACGAAGTGACGAGCGCTGCTGCGCCGATTAGAGCCGGCGCAAGAAGGTTGAGGAATGAGGTTTTCATAATTCTTATACTGTTTTGATAATTAATGCTTGAAAAGTCCTGTATAGGCGATGCCGATAGAGAGCGACGGCTCGTTGTTGTAGCGCGAGTCGAACATTCGCACGCCATATTCGCATTTGACAACGATTTCGTTCATCGGCTTGTAGTTAATGCCGCCGACGATGCGACTGCGGGCGCACCATTTGTAGTCTTGCACCGAGCCTTCGGTGTCGAACATCGAGTCGTAGTATTCGTAGCGACCGAAGACAAACAGTTTTTGCTTTTTAGCGGCAAGGCGAGCGAAAGGCGAGAACACGTCGTAGCCGGCTTCGATTCCGCCGGCAATCGCCGCCGAAGCGACGGGTTGTTGAGCCGACGGCGAGTCCTTACGCATTGTCATGTTGTATTTTGTAATCATCTCGGAGTCGCTGAGGTGGCCGTAGTCGAAGTTGCCGCGCACGATGGTGTTGTGAGCGTTATATTCGAAGTCGAACGAGCCGATAGCCACCGTTCCGTGCACGCCTTTATATTTTTCGCCGTCGGTAGCGCTGAGCGTGTTTTTGAAGGAATTGCCGATATATCCGCTCACCGCCAGTCGCAGCCCGGGAATGTCGTAGTTGTCCAATCGGAAAGCGCCGGCGATGGTGTTTGCAATCTTGAATTCGTAGGGCGTGCCGCCGCCGTCGTGTATCCATCCGCTGCGGTCGAAACGGTCGGAGTCGAGTCCCGGGATAAGAAGGGCTTCGTAGCGCCAGTTCTTAATGCGTCCCCAGAGGCTGATGCCCGTTTCGTGCCAGGTGCAAGGCATAATGGTGTTTTCGCCTTCGGGACGGTAGTTGGTGAAGAATTCCGTAGGGAAGTGGTGTTGATTCGTAGCGCCGACGGGCACGACGATGTGTC
>JBJEDO010000109.1:0-12610 GCA_051872155.1 Candidatus Limisoma sp. | reverse complement strand
GAGGTAAGAGGTAAGAGGTAAGAGGTAAGAGGTAAGAGGTAAGAGGTAAGAGGCGCGTTGCTCACCGATAAATAAAAATCAAGCCCGGTCAAATACTAATCAAGCCCGGTCGGTAATTGTAACCGCCGGGCTTGATTTTTATGTTTTAACTTTCTAACCGCAACGACGTTGCTTCGATTACTTCGTCAATGCGAATGTTTTCGAGGCGAGGCGGTAGTTGTCGACAAACACTTCGACGATGTAGTTGCCTTTCGTAAGCGCTGTCGAGATGTTGTGGTAGACGGTCAAGTGTACTTCTTGTTGGTCGTATTCGATAGACTTTTTCTCCGAGTATTCCACTTTGCCGCCTTCGAAAGCGAATGTTTTACCGCCGCCCAAGACGTTGCCTTCGGGGCTAACGATGCGCACGTAGAAGGTCTTTTCGCCGAGCGGAGTGGAGTTGTTTTGCGGAATCGTGAAGTTGATTTGCAGTTGTTTTGCTTTCTCCAATTTTTTCTCGGGTTTACCTTTTTTGTTGAGTGCAGTCAGCGTCAGTCCGGTGAGGTTAAGTTTTTCGGCGAGTTGCATGCGCTGGTTGAGCTGCTCGTTCTTTTGCGAGTAGTCGTTGACGGTGCTTGCAAGTTGCTGGTTACGCTCTTTGATTTCGGCATTTTCGGCTTTCAGTCCGGCATTTTCTTTGCTCAGCGAGTCGATAATTTCAACGTAGTGACGCATGAGTTTCTTGAGCGTTGCGATTTCGCCTTTAAGCTCGTTGATGCGCTTCTCGTTGGTGATTTTCTGCGTTTTGAGTTCCACCAAGAGTTTTTCCACCTTGTTTTTAGCCTCAGTATATTTGTCGAGAAGCGAGTCGTTTTGCAGATACTGTGCCTGGTTTTCGTACTGTTGGAACTCGGTGTTGAGTTGCTCGTATTCGCCGGCGAGACGCAGTTGGTCGTTTTCCAGCTTAAGCGAGTCGATTTGCGCCTGCATTTCCGTTTTCGATTGTCTGCACGAGCCGAACGCCAATGCTATCAGGCAGAGCAGCACGACTACAACGATAAAACCGCCGATTTTGACGTATTTGCGGCTTTTCTCCATTTCTTTATCTTCCATTTGTTCACTCATAATCGTAAAAACTTATAAGATGTATAACAAATAAATAAGGTAAAATGTTTTAGAATAGTCTTTCGGGATATTCACCGCTTCGGTGGAGCTCCTGCAGCTTGCTGACCACGCCTTCGCGGTCGTCGGCATAGGTTACGCCGAACCATTTCGACGTTGAGCTGAGCATCTTCACCGTGGCGCGATGGCTTGTGATGAGAATGTTGACCATCGTCGGGATGTAGAACTCTGCCTTGAGGTTGTTGACGTTCTCTTTGAGGAATGTCTTGAATTGGTCTTCGCTGAAGCGGAAGTAGTCGGGCGTAAATCCCCACATATTCATCGAAACGAGTGTGTCGGGGTCGAGGGTTTGGACCACGCCGTTTTCGTCGGTAAACACAATTTCGCCATCGTCGGCGCGGCCTATCGACGTGCGCTCTACCACGGTGTCGAGCAAGCCGTTGCGTGTGCTGCACACGCCGCGAGCAACCGTTCCACTCTCCGACAACGTGTTGCCGACGTGGAAGCCTACCATGCAGTAGTCGCCTTCGCTTCGCGGTTGCGACAGCTCTCGGGCAAGCACTTCGAACGAATTACGTCCGTAGAAGTCGTCGGCATTGATTACTGCAAACGGCTCGTTGATTGCGCCGGCGCCCATCATTATGGCGTGGTTTGTGCCCCACGGCTTTACACGTTCCGCCGGGCAAGTGTAGCCTTCGGGAAGCGAGTCGAGCGACTGGAAGACAACTTCCACCGGCACATGGTTTTCGTATTTGGATAATATGATTTTTCTGAAATCGTCTTCAAAATCTTTACGGATTACGAATACGACTTTGCCGAATCCGCTTCGTATTGCGTCGTAGATTGAATAATCCATTATTGTTTCGCCGTTGGGACCGAGTCCGTCGAGTTGCTTCAGTCCTCCATAGCGACTGCCCATACCGGCAGCAAGTACTAATAGGGTAGGTTTCATAATGATTGTTTTGCCTTTAGGGTTTACTCATTGGTCGTTTTCGAGCACCAATGGTCTGCTTTTTCGCTTTTGCCGGGTGCAAAGGTGCGAATTTTTCTTGACTATGCCGAATTTTTTGGCAAATAATATTAGTTGTGCGGCGTAATCTGTTGCAGCACAGGTCTTTATGAATTGTGTAAAATTGTTTTAAAAATAGCAATTAAAACTTAAATATGCCGTTTCTGCGTTCCTCTTCCTCTTGTTTCTTCTGTTTGCGGCGGCTGCGCTTCGACGTGCGTTGCTTTTTAGGCTTGTCCGCTTTGTCGCTCTTTCCTACTTTTTTCGATTTCTCCTCCTTTTCAACTTTTGCCGGCTCGTCAGATTTGGTAATCTCGATGGGCTTTTCGTTGATTGTCGGTTTGTTGGAGTTCGCGACCGAGTCGGTTTCGGCGCCAAGGACGATAATTTCGGGCTTTTTGCCGTTAGGGCGCAGTTGCGGCTCGGGGCGGAATTCCGGTTTCTCGTCAGGCTCAGTAGCATCGGCGCGACCGTTGAACACGTCGCTCTCGAGCATCAGCCCGTTATATTTGCCAATCTTTTTCTCGGTAGCGCCGCCCGCTTTGAGTGCATCAATGCTTTTACGCAGGTAGCCGTCGTAGGCTTTTGTATATTTGTCGACCAACCCGCGAGCCTCGTCCCAGCAGCGCACGGCATTGCCATATTCTTCGAGGGCGGCATAGTCGTCGGCGCATTCGTCGAGGGCAGAAGCAATGACGCGATTGTCGGCATGCATTTTGCGAAGCAGCTCGGTCGCCTCTTTGTGGATGGTCAGTGCTGTTTCGGCATCGCCCGACAAGCGGTAGGCGCGTCCCGACAGGCGGTAGCTGTCGATAAACTCGCGATTGTCTTTGCCCTGCAAACGGCGATAGAGTTCGGCAGCCGACGAGGAGTATTTCTTAGCCGCAGCCGGCGATGTCGTCATATGGCATTCGCCGAGCAGATATAGGTTGCGCGCATAGTTGGCGATACTCGTTTCGCCGATTTTTTCGTAGATACGTTTTGCTTCGTTAAGCAGCGGAAGCGCTTCGACGACGTTGCCCGATTTGAGCATCTCGGCAGCGAGTTCCGTCTTGCTGTCGGCAGTACGTTGGTCGTCGCCATAGCAACTAAACACGCTAAATATAAATAGGAGTAATAACCAATTTCTGTTCATAATGCATATTTTTTGACAAAAATAGTGCAAGGCGAGCGAAAAACAAAATGAAAACGAAGTTTTCAGATATGTTCTTCCGAGCCGCAGCCTATTTTGCGCGAAGCGAAAAATAGTGCAAGGCGAGCGAAAAAGCAAATTTTAGAGGTAAGAGGTAAGGGGTAAGGGGTAAGAGGTGAAATTCGGTAACCGATAACCAATAACCGATAACCAATAACCACGGCGAAGCCGTTAATAAAGCCCATTTTGTACTTATTTGTTGTTTTTTTAATTTTTTTCTTGAATATATTTTGTTGTTTGTTTAGAAAAACTTACATTTGTCGAGAAATACAAAACCTAAACATTTTTAATTATGAATAAAGCAGAATTAATCAATGCTATTGCCGAAAAGGCAAACCTTACTAAAGCTGACGCAAAAGCAGCGTTGGACGCAACTCTTGCAGCTATCTCCGATGCCGTGGCTAACAACGACAAAGTAGCTCTTATCGGTTTCGGTACTTTTGCTGTTGTAGAAAAAGGCGAAAGAACAGGTATCAATCCTGCAACTAAAGCTAAAATCGTTATCCCGGCTAAGAAAGTCGTTAAATTTAAAGCCGGTGCAGAACTCGCTGCTAAAGTTAAATAATTTAAGCACGAATCAACCAACGAAACAAGAGAGGAGCCCCCGTCGGTTTCTCTCTTTTTCGTTATTTCGTTATTCCTATCCGACTTTTCGGCGAACTTTTTATTACAGCAAGGTTTTGTTTTTCTGATTTTTATCTTTATATTTGCTCCGTTAAAAGAACGGTATACAATATTTACATAAAACATACTTACTACTATGATTAACCGAAAATTGTCTAAAATTTTACCCCCCCCCCCACATTTATTTTGTGTTATTAAGTCGCTGATTGTTAGCGCATTGCTGCTGATTTTTGCCGTTGAGGCGAGTGCTGGTGAACCGCTATATATTGTAAATGGTCGTTTGGCAGACGGCGAGAATGGCGATAATGCTTGGGGCGTCCAAAGCGGTTGGGAAACTAATAGTGATGGTACGTTTACGCCGAGGATGTTCGACGGAAATAATTTCAAGGTGATGCGTGTTGAGGTCGGGCAAGACCTATACCTCGAACTGAAAGGAGATGTCTATTTGTACGACCGTCTGTTTATAGGTTCGTCGGTAAGAACTCTGTCCGATGGGTCATCGTATATCGACCATCCCGGAAAGACTACGCGTCTACATGTGAAGAATGTGGCGGGCAAACCTGTCCATATTTATCAGCGTGTATATAATAGTCGTATCGGCTATAAGGGTTATTGGGTAACAAAGGACCCTACAACAGGTGCAACCGCAAACCATACCGGTCAGCAGGTTAACTCCAACGTGATGTTTTCTGTTTGGGGTGATGCCGAACTGATTATCGAAGGTACGCCGGATGCGCCGATTATTATCGATGGCGGTCGTTATGATGCTTACAATTCCGCAACTTGGGTGGAAGGAACTTCTGCAACTCAGGATACCGGCACTCCCACAAAAGAGATAGAGTGGGGGTTGATAGAGTCGACCGGAAAACTGACTCTTAAGAATGTTATTATCGAAAATGTGTTGTTCAATAGCCGAAAGTCGCCTGCCGGGGAGTGCTCGGTCATCAAACTACACCCTTGGGGCGCAGATTACAAAATGGGCAAGACAACGCTCGACAACGTGGAGATTCGTAATGTCGAGAGTCCCAATGGCGGCGGTTGTGCGTTGATGTGCTACGATGCAACAAAAGGTCGCTCGGAAAATAATCGTGAGACCAGTAAAATCTTGATGAAGAATTGCAAGATTCATAATTGTACTCAGAGAGGCGGTAGCCCGAAAGGAACAGGTTCGCACGGATATGTGACAGCCGGTATTATACGTTTCCGTGGCGACTGGGTCGGCGACTTGGAGATGGATGGCTGTGAAGTCTATGAAAATAGTGCTCCGGATGCCGACTGTGCCGGTGTGCACTGGAATGCTATCGGCTATTCCAACGACCCGGCTCAACTCATCGTCAAAGGTTGTTATTTTCATGATAATTACACTTATTGGGGTGGTGCTGCTATGCAAATCGATGGTATTTGCGATTTCCAATCGCCGCCGACAACATTCGAAAACAATAAAGCAGAGCGAAGCAATGGTGGGGCAATTCTCGTCATCGGTCCGCACGACGACGACCCTATTACGATGACCGACTGGCGGTATGAATTTAACGAGAATTGCATATTTAAGTATAACCAAGCCGGACTGGCGCGTACGTACAATAGCCAAGGTGGTGCAATCTCTTTCCAACTGAAAGACGGAACAAAATTTCCTGCCAATTCAAACGTTCAATGCGTCATCAACGGCGCACAGTTTACCGGAAATAGAGCAAACTACCAAGGTGGTGCCGTTTATATCCATAATAAGATAACCGATGTGTCGGGTATGCAATTATCTGTGGAACTCAACAGTGGAACCTTTATAGGGAATAAGGTTGGCAGCGGCAACGAAAACGACCGCGACGAAGACTATGGCGACCTTGACCACAATGATGAAACAGGCTATTCCGATGTGTCGCACTACATTGCCGGAGGTGCGCTATTCAGCCATAAAGTTCCCATAAAAACGACCGGCAACGTCGTGTTTGAAGGCAACCATGCACGCGACCGCGGTGGCGCTATCGCCTTCGAAAAAGCGAAGTTCGATTGTGGTAATCTGACCTTCCGCAACAACACTGCATACGACGGCGGCGCCGTATCGGCTATGGGAACCCTCTTCGTTGAAGACCATGACAACGTCGACGAGCCGCATGGTTGGCTGAACATCGATAATGCCACGTTTGAGGGTAACACGGCAACTCGCAACGGCGGCGGCATCTTTGCCCGTCTTGCCGAGATTAATATCAAAAACCTCACGATGACCGACAACCATGCTCGCTGCAAAGCAGGGAAATATGAAGGAGGCGGTGGCATATATGCCTTCCAAAAATGCCCGGTAACAATCACCAATTGTACGATGACCGGCAATACGGCAATGCAAGCCGAAACCGACCCGGCGAAGTCGTATAACGGTCGCGGCGGTGCTATATTCCTCTATATGGGCGGCACGCTCAATATCGGCGCCGGTGGCGGCAAAGCTGAATTTGTCGACAACAAATCGAGTTGTGGTGGCGGCGCTGTATTCTTTATGAACAACTGGACATTAAACAATCGTAAAGACTTCCAAATTTGTTCGATTTCTAACGCTCTGTTCCGCGGCAACGGTTGTCCTTCGGGCAACGGCGGCGCATTGGGTATCGACGGTTCGTACCCATCAACCGGCGGTGATGGATATAACATCAGCGTTACACTTGAAAACAACACCATCGAAAACAATTATGCCCAACTTGGTGGCGCCATAATGGTGCAAGAAGGCAAGATTAACTACAACGGAGGCCTTATTCGCAACAATAAGGCAAACAACGGCGCCGTAACACCAACAACAGCGCTCGACGGCGAAATGTGGAATCCCGCAGGTCGTATCTCCGGCTTTGGCGGCGGCGTGCTCGTGGCTTCCGACGGTGCGGTTAACTTCGGCGGTAGTTCGTTCGGCATCTATGGTAACCGTGCATACACGGGAGGCGACGACATCGCGACCTCAAAAGCGTCGGCGAAGGTCACTCTGCCCGACGTGCAGTCGCTCAATATCGAAGGTAGCGATATGAATGTGCCTAAATCTGCTATCAAATGGATGGAAGACTATAACTCCGCCGACGGGAACTATACATCCGGCATCCACAGCCTGTCGGCATCGGCGGGACGCTATCGCGACTTGATGACTGCCATGTCGCCCGACCTTGGCAAAATCGGCATTGCGTCGGGTACTTATACCGGCTACTTAATGGCTACGCTCGGCTACGAATTTATTTTCGTTGATATCACTAAAAAGGGATTGCGTAAAGGCGAAACGGCGATTTTCGACATCAAACGCGAAGACGGCACATCGTATATGAAGGTGGCGTTGACCAACGAATCGGGCGACAAAGATACGACGTTGAAGAAAACGGTAGCACTTACGCCGGGTAAATGGACCGTCAGCGAAACCGCATGGAGTTGGGCATACAGCCGTAGCGCCGACGTGACGCAAACACTTTCGTACAGCGTTACCAACAACCGCGTGTTCTCCTTCTCGAACACCTACATCGACTCTACCGACACCACGGCTCCTCACGCCGAGAGCTATAAGGTGAATGAGTTTTAGGAGAGGTAAGAGGTAAGAGGTTACGGGTTACGGGTTACGGGTTACGGGTTACGGGTTAGTGGTAATAAACAGCAACCTCTAACCTCTAACCTCTAAACACCGCTGAAAGCGGTTAAAATTTGTTTTTCGCTCACCTTGCACTATCTTTCGCTTCGCGCAAGATAGGCTGCATCTCGGCAAAATCAAATTTCAAAACTTCGTTTTGATTTGCTTTTGCTCTCGATTTGCACTATCTTTGCAATATGGAATTGGCAACTATTAGCGACATAGTGGGCTCTACTGTCCGGGAGTGTTGCGCGGCGGAGGTTAATCTGCTGAGCGCGAGTGCTCGACTCTTGTTGAGCGTTGCTCTGGGCTGCGTGGTCGGCTACGAGCGTAAGAGCCGCGGTCAGATTGCCGGAGTGGGTACTTTTGCCCTGATTTCGGCAGGTGCTGCGCTGGCAATGTTGCTGAGCATCTACATTCCCCAAGAATATATCGGCTTGAAAAACGGTGACCCGGGGCGCATTGCCGCTCAGGTAATTACCGGTATCGGTTTCCTAGGCGCGGGGGCTATCATTCGCATGAAGGGTACCATCAAGGGCTTGACGACGGCTGCCGGAATCTGGCTTATGGCGATGATTGGCATGGCTGTCGGCGCCGGACTCTATCTTGTCGGCATCCTTGCCACGTTGCTGATGATTGGCGTTCTTACCGGCGTGAGCGACTATGAGCAGCGCGTCAACATCGGCTGGAAAACGAAAACGCTGCGCATCGAGGTGCGCAGTATCGACTTCTCGCTTGCCGACATTGTCAACGAGGTGAAGAATCACAATGTCAGGGTGGTCGACACGTTTATGAAGCAAGATTTCGAGCGACAAACGACGGTAATCAACATGGTTACGCTGGTCAAGTCGAACCTGGATATGCCGGGGCTGTTTGCCGCTCTGCAAAAGTTTAAAAACATCAAATCTGTATCGTTCGACAGCGACTTTAACTTATGATAGGAATCGAAAAATACTTCAACCTGACGGATTTCACTTCGATGGTGAAAAGTACCGCTGTGGAAGAAGTATCGACGGCTTCCGCGTTGCGCCAAACCGTTACCGAGCAACCCGAGCCGATGCATACTGCCGGCAATGAGTCGGAAACGAGTCTGATATCCGACTTGGCGTTGATTCTCGTCGTGGCTGCCATCGCAACCGTGATTTTCAAGCGACTCCGTCAGCCCGTCGTGCTCGGCTACATCGTCGCCGGATTTTTGGTTAGCCCGCATTGCGGTTTCTTCCCGACCGTGGTCGGCGAGGCTAATATCAACTTTTGGGCGGAGCTTGGCATCATCTTTTTGCTCTTCTCGCTCGGATTGGAGTTCAGTTTTAAGAAATTGGTCAACGTAGGCGGCTCGGCAGCAATAACGGCGCTCGTCATCATTTCCGGAATGATGACCACCGGCTTTTTCGCCGGCAAACTTATGGGCTTTTCGTTCATCAGCAGTCTGTTCCTTGGCGGAATGTTGTCGATGTCGTCGACCACGATTATACTAAAAGCGCTTACCGACCTGAACCTTATGCACCGACGGTTTACCACGCAGGTGCTGGCTGTGCTGATTGTCGAAGACCTCTTTGCCGTGGTGATGATGGTGTTGCTGTCGTCGATTGCCATCAACAACACCGTGTCGGGCAACGAACTCATTTTCAGCATTGCCAAACTGGTGTTTTTCCTCGTGCTGTGGTTCCTGATAGGCGTCTATGTCATACCGTCGTTCCTCAACCATCAGCGGCGTGTGCTCACCGACGAACTCTTGCTCGTCTTTTCCGTCGGGCTGTGTTTCTTGATGGTGATATGCTCCACCTATTCCGGTTTTTCGTCGGCGTTGGGCGCTTTCGTTATGGGGTCGATACTCGCCGGGACAAGCCATGCCGAGCGCATCGAGCACGTCATTTCGCCTGTTAAGGACTTGTTTGGCGCTGTGTTTTTCATCTCGGTGGGCATGATGGTCGACCCGCAAATCATTGCGCAATATCTCTCGCCGATAGTGACGCTGTCGCTGATAGTCATCGTCGGTATGATAGTGTTCGGCACCATCGGAATGCTCGCCACCGGGCAGCCGGTGCGCATTGCCATCGAGTCGGGATTCTCGCTGACGCAAATCGGCGAATTCTCGTTTATCATCGCCACGTTGGGCATGTCGCTCGGTGTGATTGACGCCAATCTGTATCCGATTGTAGTTGCCGTGTCGGTTATCACGACATTTTTCACGCCGTATTTCATCAAACTCTCCGACCCGTTCAGCCGTTGGGTAGAGCGGAAGATGCCGCCGCGGCTCAATTCGTTGCTCCAAGGCTACAGCAAGGCGTCGACGCGCAACGAGTCGGAACTGACAACCCTCTGGAAGCGTATCGCCGTGCGCAACGTGTGGCGAATCACCCTATATTCGGTCGTGCTGGTGGCTATTCTTTATCTTTCGCAAGCGCTGCTTTTCCCGATGCTACGCAATGCAATGAGCGACGTATGGGCAAATCTGCTGGGAACGGCAATCACGATAGTAGCCATGTCGCCTTCGTTGTTGGCGTTGTGCTATCCTTCCGTAAAGCGCTGGGAGCACGAGAAGTTGCAAGCCAGCGTGCACTCCAACGTGCCATTCATCGCGATGCGACTGCTGCGCGTGCTCATCGCCTTCGGATTTCTTGCCGGATTCGTCATCGAGGTGTATTCGCACGTCGTTGCCGTAGCGTTCGCACTGGCGATATTTATCCTCATTGCCATCTACTTCTCCAAGTCGGTGCGCAAGCGTTTGCGCCGAATCGAAACAAAGTTTATCAACAACCTCAACGAGCGCGAACTGCGTCGTAGCGGTAAAAACAATAACCTCGTCAGCGATATGCACCTTGCCTACGTCAATGTCGGCTACAACTGCCCGTTCGTAGGGCAGCGCCTTGCCGACTCCAACCTCGGCAGTCGCTTCGGCGTCAACGTGGCAAGCATCCAGCGCGGACAGTCGACGATTGCCGTGCCCAAAGGCGATACTCGCATTTTCCCGGGCGACACGCTCGGCGTTATCGGCACCGACGAGCAGATTCAGCAACTGCTGACCATTGTCGAAAGCCGCACCGAGACGTTCGACGACGAGATTGAGATGGAGTTTACCAGCAAAGTCCTGTCGGAAGACTCTCCGCTGCTGGGACGGCGCATCCGCGATACGGAGATTCGCGAGCGCTACAGTGCGGTGATTGTGTCGGTAGAGCGCAGCGACGGCTCGTTTGTCGCTCCGGCAGCCGACACTGTGCTACTTCCCGGCGACAACCTTTGGCTTGTTGGCGATAAAGCAAAGATTAAACAACTTGTCTAACATATACTTTCAATTATGCACGAGAAAATTATAATCTTAGACTTCGGCTCGCAGACGACGCAACTCATAGCGCGTCGCGTCAGAGAACTGAACGTCTATTGTGAAATTTTGCCGTACAACAAAATGCCGTTGGACGATGCCGACGTTATCGGCGTAATCCTGTCGGGAAGTCCGTTCTCGGTCTACGATGAGAAGGCGTTTCGCATCGACTTGTCGACCATTCGCGGACGCTATCCGCTGCTGGGTATTTGCTATGGTGCGCAGTACATCGCCTATGCCAACGGCGGCAGCGTAGAGCCTGCCGGGACGCGTGAATACGGTCGGGCTCACCTGACTGAGTTCGACAGCCAGAATCCGTTGCTGCAAGGCATTTCGGAGGGCAGCCAGGTGTGGATGAGCCATGGCGACACTATCACCGCCATCCCCGGTGGTTTCCGCACGATTGCGTCGACCGAAAAGGTCGCCATAGCTGCTTATCAGATTGCCGACGAAAAGGTGTGGGGTGTGCAATTCCATCCCGAAGTGTTCCATTCGGTCGAGGGTACTCGCTTGCTGCAAAACTTCGTGGTAGGCATCTGCGGTGCGCATCAAGATTGGAGCACGGCGTCGTTTATCGACACGACAGTTGCACAACTCAAGGCAACGCTCGGCAACGACAAGGTTGTGCTCGGTCTGAGTGGCGGCGTCGACTCGTCGGTAGCTGCAGTGCTTCTCAACAAGGCGATTGGACGCAACCTGACTTGCATCTTTGTCGACCACGGTTTGCTTCGCAAAAATGAGTTCCACAACGTGATGCGCGACTACGAAGGTCTCGGACTCAACGTTGTCGGTGTCGATGCTTCGGCTAAATTCTTCGCTGAATTGGAGGGTGTAACCGAACCGGAACGCAAACGCAAAATCATCGGTAAAGGCTTTATCGACGTGTTCGACGAGGAGGCGCGCAAGATTTCCGACGTGCGTTGGCTCGCTCAGGGCACTATTTATCCCGACTGCATCGAGTCGCTCTCGATAACGGGTACGGTCATCAAGAGTCACCACAACGTAGGCGGTTTGCCCGAAAAGATGAATCTTAAACTTTGCGAGCCGTTGCGCTTGCTATTCAAAGACGAAGTGCGTCGGGTAGGGCGCGAACTCGGAATGCCCGAGCATCTCATCAATCGCCATCCGTTCCCAGGTCCCGGCTTGGCAGTGCGCATCCTTGGCGACATAACTCGCGAGAAGGTCGAAATTCTGCAAAATGCCGACGATATCTTTATCCAAGGGCTCCGCGATTGGGGCTTGTATGACAAAGTTTGGCAAGCCGGCGTGATTCTGCTTCCCGTGCAGAGTGTCGGCGTGATGGGCGACGAACGTACGTACGAACGTGCCGTGGCGTTGCGTGCAGTGACAAGTACCGACGCGATGACAGCCGATTGGGCGCATCTGCCGTACGAATTCCTCGCCAAGGTCAGCAACGACATTATTAATAAGGTAAAAGGCGTCAACCGCGTTTGCTACGACATCTCGTCAAAACCACCGGCAACAATCGAATGGGAATAGGCGCCGCGTTGCGGTTATTCGGCATCTGTGATGCGGTTAGAAGGCGCTGACGCGCGGTTATTGTGTTGAGTCATAATAAATATTCTTTAGTCTTATGATTACAAATGTACAAATTTTCATTCAGAAATACAATAAATCCTATAACGTCGGATATTGTCGATTTAGTTGGCGCCAGTATAAAAACGAAACAAAGCCGCGTGGGGCGGCTTTGTTTCGTCGGTTGTTTGCAAGCTGTCGATGCTTGGTTATTGATGCTTTGCAAACTTATGTTGAAAG
>JBJEDO010000108.1:0-12615 GCA_051872155.1 Candidatus Limisoma sp. | reverse complement strand
CGTACAAGCCTTTGTACAAAAAAGATGTATGAAATTTTAACTGTAAAACTACCGATCATTAAAATGTAGCAAAAAGCGTAAGTTTCCACAACTCTTTACCCAACTCCATAAACAACTAACAAACAGCATTTTATGCAAGGCATTCGGCATTCGGCATAAAAAATCCCCAAATCTTTTTCGCGGAAATGTAGAAAAATCCCCAAATCTTTGGGTTTCCATTGCCGCAGAGGGGAAACCGGGCGGATGGAAGCCGCGAAGTCACTATAAGAACGGCACGAGATAGACAGGTAGAAATATCACGTCCTTATCTTTGCCTATATCCTTGGTGTAGACCAAGTATTTTCTATCTATGCGGTCTGAATATTTTTCCGAGAAGACGTCGAGAGATGCGTGCCTTTTGTAGCCCGACGACTTAACCTCCATCGGGCATATCTTAGAATAGTGAGATAGCAAAAAATCTATTTCATATAGATGATTACTCGTTTGGCTGGGAAATGTGTAATAGAACAATTCATTGCCGGATGCTTTAAGCATTTGAGCCACTACGTTCTCATACACGTATCCCATATCCGCCGACAGTTTGTCGCTTAGGAGTTTTTGATATATGATATTCTCTGTGAAGTCCTTATCTTTGAACGCCTGGGTAACAAACAATCCGGTATCTGACATAAACATCTTATATCGTGACACATTGCGATGTAGGTTCATCCCAACACTTGGATCATTGGCATGATAAGCAATATTTATTGTCATAGAGTCTTCCATATCCGCTATTACCGCCTCCTCAACATCCTGTCGCGTTTTACCAATAGAACTCGAGATATTGTATCTTGATGCATTGCCGGTTAGTCGGGCAGGTATTGCGGAATACAATTTGGAGGCACGCCCTGTGGGGTCTATCTTCCTGAAATCATCCTCATACAGTTCAATAATGCTCCGTTTTACGGAATCTACAATAGACAAATTATTACCATTTAGATATGCGTCAACAGCTTGTGGCATACCGCCAACAAGCATATAAAGCCTGAAGTCCCTCATAAGTTTTCTATGGACTGCGTCGCCAAACGGTCGCATCCGCGTCAAATTGTCCTTGATAAGCTGCATTGTCACGTTGTCGCCTTGCGCCCATTTAAACTCTTCATAATCCATAGGATATAGTGTCAATCTTGTTTCCTCGCTTGGTATAACTATATCTTTCACGTTTTTCTTAAGTGTCAAGAGTGAGCCTGTCTCGATATAGTCGTATCTTCCATCTTTTACCAAATATTTTATGGCTTGCCGAGCGAGAGGCTGCAACTGTATTTCGTCGAAAATGATGACCGATTCACGGCGATACAACACGACATTCTTAAGTTGTTGAAGACGCAAGAAGAAATAGTCGAGGTCGGACAAATCTTCAAACCAGCTATTGACTTCCTTTGAAATGTTTGCAAAGTCAATCAATATATACGATTTATATTCCCTCTTGGCGAAGCCTTCAACGATAGTGGATTTTCCCACTCGTCGTGCTCCCTTTACCAAGAGTGCTGTCTTTCCGTTTTGCTCGGTCTTCCATTTGAGCATCTTGTCGTATAACTTTCTCTTAAATACCATTTTACATTACGATTATGTATTGACTTTTCGCTGCAAAACTACTAATAGAAACGGAAATCCCCAAATCTTTTTAGCGAAATTGTAGCAAAATCCCCAAATCTTTTTGGCGGAAATGTAGAAAAATCCCCAAATCTTTGGGTTTCCATTGCCGCAGAGGGGAAACCGGGCGGATGGAAGCCGCGAAGAATATCCTGCTATATTTTTGCAAAAACAATCGCCCGGCAGCGCTTATTTTGTAACGAAACAGCGGGTTTTATTGCACGTTTGTGCGCCTTTATCGGTGAAAATTAGGTAATTTCGAAAAAAATGCATACCTTTGCACCCAAATTGAACACTAAGAAACATAATGTCAGACATATTAAGGAAACCCAACGTCCTTTTTGAAACCAGTTGGGAGGTTTGTAATAAAGTAGGCGGTATCTATACCGTTCTGTCGACAAAAGCAAAGGTTCTACATAAACAACTCGGCGACAATCTTATCTTCGTCGGACCGGACGTGTGGACTAAATCGACACCCTCACCTTTCTTCAAAGAATCGAAAACAGTTCTCAAAGAATGGGTGCGCACGGCAAACCTGCCCGAAGGCATCAGCGTCAGAGTAGGACGCTGGAACGTGCCTGGCAATCCGATTGCCATTCTTGTCAAATTTGACGGCATCTACGGCATCAAAAACGAAATATATAAGGAGATGTGGGAGAAATACGGTGTAGATTCTCTCCACGCATACGGCGACTACGACGAAGGTTGCGCTTTCGGCGTGGCTGCAGCGATGGTCATCGACAGTTGCGCGGCATCGATTGCACGCCGCGGCGACCACATTGTGGCTCACTTCGACGAATGGACGACGGGCATGGGGCTTCTTTACCTTAACGCTCACGCTCCGCGCATCGCCACCGTGTTTACAACTCACGCAACGAGCATCGGCCGTAGCATCTGCGGCAACAACAAGCCGCTCTACGACTATTTCGAGGGCTACAACGGCGACCAAATGGCGGCTGAACTCAACATGCAGTCGAAGCATTCGCTCGAGAAGGCTGCAGCTCATACGGCTGACTGCTTTACGACGGTGAGCCAAACGACGGCTCGCGAATGCGTTCAACTGCTCGAGCGCGAGGCTGTGGTGACTCCCAACGGATTCGAGCGCGACTTTGTGCCGCACGCTTCCGCCTACGACGACCGCCGCAAGGCTGCACGCACGACGCTGCTCAACGTGGCTAAACGCCTTACCGGTAAATCGTATAAAAGTGATACGTTCTTAATAGCAACTTCGGGACGTAACGAGTTCCGCAACAAGGGTCTCGACATGTTCGTCGAGGCTGTCAACAAGTTGCGCAACGAGGCTCCGACGCGCCGCGCCGTGGCTTTTGTGCTCGTTCCGGCATGGGTGCAGGGTCCGCGTGCCGACCTCGAGGCTGCGCTCCGCTCGACCAAACGCACTGCAGAGCCGCTCGAAGACCCCGTAATCACTCACACCCTCTACAATTACGCTCAAGACAATATCTATAACCGCATACAGTATCTCGGGATGCACAACGCCGCGCACGAAACAGTCGACATCATCTACGTGCCTTGCTACCTTAACGGCACCGACGGAATCTTCAACACGTCCTACTACGACTTGTTGATTGGCATGGACGCTTGCGTATTCTCGTCGTACTACGAACCTTGGGGATATACGCCGCACGAGAGCCTCTCGTTCGGCATCCCGACAATCACAACCAACTTGGCAGGCTTCGGACAATGGATACTCTCAACGTTCGGCGACGATATGGCTGAGTCGGGCTGTCGCGTTATCAACCGCACCGATTCGAACTATCACGCCGCTGTCGACGCCATCGCTTCGTCGCTCAGCGAACTGCTCGCCATGCGTCCCGCGCAAATCAAGCATCTGCGCGCCGCCGCTATGACCGCTTCGCGCCGTGCCGAATGGACCCAATTCATTGAATACTACGACGAAGCCTATAGCCGGGCTATCGACTCACGATTAACGAAACTAAACAAGAAATAACTTTCAGGCTTTATGCCTCTTAACTTTTATAATCTATGAAATTACAAGTTAGTAGCACAAATCAACCTGTGTGGCGCGACTTGAAAGTCCACACAGAACTTCCTGCAAAACTTAAATGCTTGGATGAACTTGCGCACAACCTATGGTGGTCGTGGAACAGCGAAGGCAAACGCCTTTTCCACGATATCGACCGCGAACTTTGGCGCTCTACGGGCGAAAACCCCGTTTTGTTGTTGCAAAAATTGTCGTTTGAGCGCATTCAAGAGCTCGCCAACGACGAAGCTATGGTAAACAGAATCAAATATGTTTACAAATCTTTTAAAGATTATATGAAAAAGCCGTTGCGCAAAGACGTTCCTTCCGTGTCGTACTTCAGCATGGAATACGGTCTCTGCTCGGCTCTCAAGATTTATTCAGGTGGTCTTGGCGTGCTCGCCGGCGACTATATCAAAGAGGCTTCAGACTCGTGCATCAACATGACTGCTGTCGGCTTCCTCTATCGCTACGGCTACTTCACTCAAACGCTGTCGATGGACGGCCAACAAATGGCTGAATACGACACTCAAGACTTCAACCAAATCCCCGTTGAGCCCGTTCTCGACGCTGAAGGCAAGCCGATGATTCTCGAAGTGCCCTACCCGGGTCGAATCATCTACTGCAACGTTTGGCGCGTTAACGTAGGTCGCGTTAAGCTCTACTTGCTCGACACCGACAACAACCTCAACTCCGAGTTCGACCGCCCGATCACTCACAAGCTCTACGGCGGCGACTGGGAAAACCGTATCAAACAAGAATATCTGCTCGGCATCGGCGGCGTTATCATGCTTCGTGCCCTCGGCATCAACACCGAACTCTATCACTGCAACGAAGGTCACGCCGCTCTGCTCAACCTCCAACGTCTCGTTGAATACGTCGAAAACGAGCACCTCTCGTTCGAAGTGGCTCTCGAAATGGTTAAAGCAACCGGTCTCTACACCGTTCACACTCCGGTGCCTGCCGGCCACGACTACTTCGAAGAAGGTCTCTTCGGAAAATATATGGGCGAATTCCCCGCTCGTTTGGGCATCTCTTGGAGCGACTTGATGAACATGGGCCGCGAAAACCCCGGCAGCAACGACCGCTTCTCGATGAGCGTATTCGCACTCAACACTTGCCAAGAGTCGAACGGCGTTAGCTGGCTCCACGGCGAAGTGTCGAAGAAGATGTTCCAAGGCGTTTGGAAAGGCTATGCTCCCGAAGAATCGCACGTATCGTACGTTACCAACGGTGTGCACATGCCGACTTGGGCTGCCAGCGAATGGAAAGAATACTACGAAAAAATCTTCGGCGACGACTATATGGACAAGCAGTCGGACGAGGCTACTTGGGCTCCTATCCTCAAGGCTAAAGAAGAAGATATCTGGGCTATCCGCGTTGCGTTGAAAAACAAGTTTATCAACTACGTTAAGCGCGAATTCAAAGAAACTTGGCTCAAAAACCAAGGCGACCCCTCTCGCATTATGTCGATTATGGACAAAATCAACCCGAATGCGCTCATCATCGGTTTCGCCCGCCGTTTTGCCACCTACAAACGCGCTCACTTGCTCTTCACCGACCTCGACCGTCTCTCGAAGATTGTCAACAACGAGCAATTCCCCGTGCAATTCGTATTTGCCGGCAAGGCTCACCCCGCCGACGGCGCAGGTCAAGGCTTGATTAAGCGAATCGTCGAAATCTCGAGAATGCCGCAATTCCTCGGCAAGATTATCTTCCTCGAAAACTACGACATGACGCTCGCTAAGCGCCTCGTTTCGGGCGTTGACGTTTGGCTCAACACTCCGACGCGTCCTCTCGAGGCTTCCGGCACATCGGGCGAAAAGGCTGAGATGAACGGCGTGCTCAACTTCTCCGTGCTCGACGGCTGGTGGTATGAAGGCTACCGCGAAGACGCAGGTTGGGCGCTCACCGACAAACGCACTTTCACCGACCAAGCGCAACAAGACAAACTCGACGCGGCGACTATCTACTCGATGCTCGAAAACGAAATCATTCCCAAATACTTTGCGAAAAACTCTAAAGGCTATTCGCCGGAATGGATTCAATACATCAAGAACTCTATCGCTCACATCGCACCGAACTTCACTATGGAGCGCATGATTAACGACTACATCGCTCGCTTCTACTCGAAGGAAGGTAAATACTACAAAACTCTCAAACGCGACGACTATGCTAAGGCTAAAGAACTCGTGGCTTGGAAAGAGAACGTAGTGAACCACTGGGATGGCGTGCAAGTTATTGAGACCAACATTCCTCACGACCTCTGCAACGCTGTGTTCGGCAAGGAGCACACTATCACCGCGAAAATCAACACCAACACTCTCGCCGACGACCTTGGCGTGGAAATGGTGGTTTACTCGAAAGAAAGCGGCGAACACAAATTCCACAACCGCATCGAGTTTAAGGAAATCGCTCGCGACGGCGACATCGTTACCTATGAGTTGAAAAACTTCGTTACCGACTCGGGTGCTTACGACTACGGCTTCCGCATCTTCCCCAAGAATCCGGAACTCGCTCACCGTCAAAGCTTTGCTTACATGAAGTGGTTCTAAGCAATTAGAAACGTCATAACAAAAAAGTCAGCATCGGGCACTCTCGATGCTGACTTTTTTTGTAAGTGCGTATAACGAGTAACGAGTATCTAGACATCACCAAGATGCTAGCTCGAAGAGCTTGCGGCACTCGGTTAAAGGCGTGCGCAGAACGGGTAATTCGTTATCGCCAAGATGCTAGCTCGAAGAGCTTGCGGCACTCGGTTAACCCCACCTTGCCGCTTGCGGCTAGGTGGGGGAGCATGACAATCAATCCAATGAGCTAAATTGTATAGATTTTGCTCATTGGCAGTGCTAAGTTGTAGACTTTGCCACCGAGTAGCCAACCGAGCCAACCGAGCAAAAGCCTAAGTTTCATAGAATTCCGCTCCCACATTGTTGCACATCCGCTTCATCTCGTCTTCAAAACTGACAAACTTATGATGCTCAAGTTGGTTTTTGATATACTCAATCACGTTGTTTTTACTGTCTTTCGACAGTGAAAAAGCGTAGTATTCGCGTCCCCATCCTCTAAATTGAGGTGCAATGCCCGAATGCTTTATCCACAGCGACGTTTCACGCTTGATTTCTCCGATTAGCGCAGACAGTGCTACCGAAGGATGCAAATCGATGAGCATATGAATGTGGTTCGTCGTGCCGTTCATGCGTAGCAACTTGCATTTACGCTCTGTGAGCAACTCGTAAATGTGGTTATAGATGATGCGTCGACTCTCGAGTGGTATTGTTTGGAGTCGATTGTGAGTATTGATTACTACGTGGAATAATGCACTTACTTGGCTCATATTTTTGTTTGCAAGTTAGCGGATGTTTTTGAGTTGTGCAAGTTTTTGTAGAGGTTTTGTTTTGCAAAGTCTCCAACTTAGCACTGCCAATGAGCAAAATCTATACAATTTAGCTCATTGGGTTTATTCTCATGCTCCCCCACCTAGCCGCAAGCGGCAAGGTGGGGTTAACCGAGTACAGCAAGCTCTTCGAGCTAGCATCTTGGCGATGTCGAATTACCTCTCGCCTGCCCGGTCGCACCAAGGCGCGACCCTACGTTTGCTACATATCTTATTGACTATCAGACATTTGAACCACACACCCACCTTGCCGGGATGTATGTTTTGGCAATAAACAACAAAAGAGGACAAATCCGTTGCCGGGAAGTCCTCTTCTGTTTACATTTCCGGAGTTGTAGTGTCGGCACTCGTGCCGCAACGCCAACTCTTAGTTGTTAGTTTTTACGCGGCGCTCTTTGATACGAGCTTTCTTACCGGTAAGATTGCGCAAGTAGTACAACTTAGCACGGCGAACTTTACCGTATTTGTTGACGGTGATGCTGTCGATGAACGGAGATTCAATCGGGAAGATACGCTCTACACCAACATTGTCGCTAACTTTGCGCACTGTGAAACGCTTCTTGTCGCCTTCGCCTGAGATGCGGATAACCACACCGCGATATTGCTGAATACGTTCCTTGTTACCCTCTTTGATGCGATAAGCCACTGTGATAGTGTCGCCGGGGCGGAAGTCGGGATGCTGTTTGCCGGTTGCAAATGCTTCCTCGGCTACTTTAATCAAATCCATTTTATTTTTATTTAAAACGTTAATAATTATCGCAATGTAAACAAACCACTCGTTTTGCCAGAGATTGCGAAAAGCGGTGCAAAGTAACTCATTTTTTTCGAATTACGCAACTCTTTGGCTCTTTTTTTGTCCCTCTTTTGCATCGTTGTTGCTTTCGCTTGCTTTTTCGGCGGTTTTGATATAACTTCGCAACTATGAAAGAAAAAGAAACTACCGACAAACTTCAATGCCAAATTCTCGTCGAAACGATGTATTTTCACGGCGTCAAGCATGCCGTGGTGTCGCCCGGCTCGCGCAACGCGCCGCTGATTATTGCTCTTTCGCGCAGCCGCATAAAGACTCACGTCGTTGTCGATGAGCGCAGTGCTGCCTATGTGGCGCTCGGCATGGCTCAACAATTGAACGCTCCCGTGGCGCTGGTATGCACTTCGGGAACGGCGTTGCTCAACTATGCTCCGGCGGTTGCCGAGGCTTACTACCAAAAGCTGCCGCTGATTGTCGTTTCGGCAGACCGCCCGCAGGAGTGGATTGACCAAGACGACAGCCAAACCATTCGCCAATTTCAAGCGCTCAGCCAATTCGTCAAGCGCTCCTACGACATCCCGGCGCGCTGCGACGACGACACTGCCGTATGGTATGCCGAACGCATTGCCCACGACGCCATGATGGAAGCGCTGTCGCTCCGCCGCGCGCCCGTGCACATCAACGTGCAACTCGCGGAACCGCTAAACGGATTGACTACCGACAACTATCGTCTGCGCCGAATTCATCATTTTCCTTCGATTGACGGCATCGGCTGGGAAGACACTTTGAAACTTGGCGGGCAGTTGATGGGCAAGCGAGTTATGATTATTGCCGGATTTATGCAGATTAACGAACCTCTTCGCCAAGCGCTCAACGCCATTGCCGCAAAAGATGCCGCCGTGGTGCTCACGGAAACGATTTCGAACATGGGCGACGATTTTACCATCAACGCAATCGACCGCACGCTGCTCGCTATCGACGAAGACGACATGCGCTATCGCCCGGACGTCGTCATTACCATCGGCGGAGCTATCGTGTCGCGCAAAATCAAGGCTTATCTGCGAAAGGTCAAAGCCGAGCATTGGTACGTCGGATTGGGCGACGTCACCGTCGACTGCTTCCAGAACTTGACAAGACGCATCGACGCCAATCCCGACACGTTTATCCCTTTCCTTTTTCAACACGCCCACACCGTCAAATCGTTCTGCACCCTTTGGCAAGACGCTCACGCCGCCGGACTGCGCCGCCACGAGCGCTATCTCAATAAAATCGGCTGGTCCGACATGAAGGCGTACGAGATTATCTTCGAATTCTTCTATCAGAACCCCGACGACTTGATTATGCAGTTGAGCAACGGCACAACGATTCGCTATGCGCAACTCTTCGGCGAAAAAGTGACTCCGCCCAACTTCTGCAATCGCGGCGTGTCGGGCATCGACGGCTGTACGTCGACGGCAATCGGCGCTGCGATAGTAAACGGTCCCGCCGTGCTGATAACCGGCGATATGAGTTTCTTCTACGACATCTCGGCGCTGAGCGCTTTTACGCCGAAAGTGCCGCTGAAAATCATTGTCGTCGACAACGGTGGCGGCGGCATTTTCCGATTTATCGACAGCACGGCTTCGCTGCCCGAACTCGAAAAATATTTCGTGGTGAAACGCAATCTCGATGTCGAGAAGGTGGCTGCTTCGTTCGGCATCAAGACGCTCTGCGCCGACAACGAGGACTGCCTCTACGACCAAATCTCCAACCTGATGGCTGAGAGCGGTCCGGCTCTGCTCGTCGTCAAAACCGACGGCAAACGCTCGGCGGAAATACTTAAGAACTACTTTAATCCTTCAAAATAATTATGACTAAAAGAGAATGGAAACCTATAAAAGAGTATAGCGACATACTCTTCGACCAATACAAGGGCATAGCCCGCATCACAATCAACCGACCGGAAGTCTACAACGCATTCCGACCGCAGACCAACGAGCAAATGCTCGATGCTTTCGACATCTGCCGCGACCGCGCCGACATTCGCGTCATCGTGCTCACCGGCGCCGGCGACAAGGCGTTCTGCTCGGGCGGCGACCAAAACTATAAGACGCGCGGCGGCTACCGCGACAGCGACGGCACTCCCCGACTCAACGTGCTCGACCTACACAAGGTGATTCGCTCGATTCCGAAACCGGTAATCGCCATGGTCAACGGCTACGCTATCGGCGGCGGCAACGTGCTCAACGTGGTGTGCGACCTATCGATAGCCTCCGAAAACGCGCGTTTCGGGCAGACCGGACCGAAAGTGGGCAGTTTCGACGGCGGTTTCGGCTCGTCGTATCTCGCTCGCTGCGTCGGACAGAAAAAAGCGCGCGAAATCTGGTATCTCTGCCGTCAATACACCGCCGCAGAGGCGCTGGAGATGGGTATGGTCAACAAGGTGGTGCCGCTCGAACGCCTCGAAGACGAGGTCGTGGAATGGTGCGAAACGATTATGATGCGCAGCCCGTTTGCCATCCGCATGGTCAAGCGCTGCCTCAACGCCGAACTCGATGGCCAACGCGGACTGATGGAACTCGCCGGCGACGCTACTCTGATGTATTACCTTATGGACGAGGCTCAGGAAGGCAAAAACGCGTTCCTCGAAAAGCGCGACCCCGACTTCGACCAATTTCCTAAATTCCCGGGATAGATGATTGCTCGCTATTGCAAATACACGCTTCGGTTCAAGCAGCCGGCAGGGACGTCGCGCGGCGTGCTGACCGAGAAAGAGACGTATTTCATCAAAGTCTACGACCCGGCGACGCCGGAGGTGTTCGGCATCGGCGAATGTGCCATCTTTCGCGGTCTGTCGGCTGACGACGTGCCCGACTACGAGCAGCGCCTCGCCGCACTCTGCCAAGCCATCAGCCGCGACGAACAGTCGGACCTGACGCGCTTTCCTTCGATGCTTTTCGGGCTCGAAACGGCGATTTTCGACCTCTCGACGGGCGGTCGGCGCATGCCTTTCCCCTCAGCGTTTACCGAAGGGCAGGGAGAAATTCCCATCAACGGACTGGTCTGGATGGGCACACGCGACGAAATGCTTGCGCGCATCGACGAAAAACTCAAAGCGGGCTTTACGACAATAAAAATCAAGGTTGGCGCAATCGACTTCGAGAGCGAACTCGACCTGCTTCGCCACATCCGCAAGGTGTTTCCCGCCGAAGCCATCACGATTCGCCTCGACGCTAACGGTGGGTTTACGCCCGACAACGCCCTCGAGCGACTCGACGCGCTGGCTCGCTACGACATTCATTCTATCGAGCAACCTATCAAAGCCGGTCAATGGGACGAAATGGCTGAACTCTGCCGGATGTCGCCGATTCCGATTGCCCTCGACGAAGAACTCATCGGCATCTTCGACCAAGAGGAGCGCTGCCGAATGCTCGACACCGTCAAACCACAGTTTGTCGTGCTCAAGCCGTCGCTCGTCGGCGGTTTTATGCAAACGCAACAGTGGATTATGCACGCCGCACAGCGCGGCATTGGCGGCTGGATTACGTCGGCGCTGGAGTCGAACATCGGACTCAACGCCATCGCGCAATGGACCGCCACTATGGGTGCCGACATGCCGCAAGGACTCGGCACGGGCGCGCTATTTACCAACAACTTCGACTGCCCGCTTCGGCAGGTCGGCGAGTCGCTCTGCTACGACCCGTCAGCCGGATGGCAGTTACCTGAACTCGACTGGCGATGACCGTCAACGAATTTTTAGCCGAGTGGCGCAACGACGACGACTTCGTCACGGCGCATACGTCGGGCTCGACGGGCAAGCCTAAGGAGATTCGCTTGCTCAAAGCCGATATGCTGGCTTCGGCACGCGCCACTAACGCCCGTTTCGGCATCGGTGCGCACAGCCGGCTCTTGCTCTGCCTTTCGCCGGACTATATTGCCGGAAAAATGATGATTGTGCGTGCCCTCGACGCAGGTGCGCGGCTGACTGCCATCGACCCGCACCGCGACTTACTTGACGGATATCACGGTGACTCGTTCGACTTTGCCGCCGTAATCCCGGCGCAGGCTCAGGCGCTCGCCGACAATCCCGACCGACTTGCCCGACTCGGCACTATCATCGTCGGCGGCGGTCCCGTGTCGGCGGAACTCGAGAGTCGACTCGCCGCACTCAATGCCGACGCCTACAGCACCTACGGAATGACCGAAACGTGCTCGCACATCGCCGTGCGCCGCATCGGCGTCGACAGTCACTATACCACGCTGACGCCGACGACGGTGAGCGCCGACAGCCGCGGTTGCCTGGTGGCTCGCCTGCCGCATCTCTCGGTGGGCGAAGTGACGACGAACGACCTTGTCGACATCCTCTCACCTACGGAATTTCGCTGGCGCGGACGCATCGACAATGCCATCAACAGCGGCGGCGTGAAGATTATACCTGAAGAACTCGAGCGCGAGATTGCCGACCTGCTCGACGTGCGCTATTACGTCGGTCGCCGCCCGTCGCCGACGTGGGGCGAAGTGCCCGTGCTCGTCGTCGAAACAACCGACCTCACCGACGACCGCCGCGATGCCATACTCGCCGCCATGCGCAACCGCCTCGGCATCCGCGCACCCCGACAAATCATCACCCTCGCCCGATTCGACGAAACCCCGACAGGGAAAGTGGTGAGAAGGTGAGAGGTAAGAGTGGAGAGTGGAGAGCGGAGAGCGGAGAGGGACGAGAGGTCTGCGATAAACGATAAACGATAAACGTTCCACACGCCTGCCCGGTCGCACCAAGATGACGTGGTGAAGCCAATTGGGTTAACACCAAGATGCTAGCTCGAAGAGCTTGCTGTACTCGGTTAACCCCGC
>JBJEDO010000107.1:0-47837 GCA_051872155.1 Candidatus Limisoma sp. | reverse complement strand
AATCCTTGTTCATATCGGTCCCGAAAATGCGCTTAAACCCGAAATCGGTCAGCAAACTGATGTATTTATCTTCAATCTCGCTCATAAGACAATCCGTTTTTGCTCATTGCAAATATACAATAAAAAATGAATATACAAAATAACTTAGTGGTTAGCGGAGGTTAATAAAAAACAATAAGCCCGGCGTGAGTGCCGAGCTTATTGCAAATATAGGGCGCTGTTACAGCTTTATTCGCTCTTAATGTGATCCGAAAAGGATTCTCAGATGAGCTCCCAAGAAGCCGTTCTCATTTTTCAAGTCAGGTACTTTGTCTTCGTGGAATACTTTTTTATCCATCGAATAGTACATTTCCGCTTCTACGTAGGGCGTAATGTTGAAACCCACGGCGAATCTCGGCGTGATTGTTGTTTTGTAGGCAATCGACTTATCTGATTTGTCTAAGTGTTTAGCTCCAATCAGCATATTGAGATTTCCGCCTGCTGATAAATACAACACTCTCGTACCGAACATTTTAAACGGATTTATTTTCAACAAGAGAGGGATGGTGACGCGTTGCGCTTTAACTAAACTTGCTTTCGAGCCGTCCTCTTTGCGATAATCCATCTCGAGCTGCTGGTATTCTGCACCGAGGTAACCGTTTAATACCCAATCAACATAGCCGAAACGCACACCTACGCCCGCATTAAACGGCATGATATTTTTCAATTTGCTCTTAAAGTTCATTCCACCCGATAGTGCAAAGCTCCACGGACCACCGTGTTCCTCTCTGAATTTCGCTTTTTTGAGTTTCTTTGCTACCGGAGCGGCAACAGCCTCATCGGCACCAAACGCCATCACTCGTTCCATTTCCGCAATTGAGGTCTCTTTATTGAATGTAGAATAAGCAAACGAGGTGCGTCGATTCTTGATGTCTTGAACGTATTTCGAATTCGGGTTATAGTCCAAGAACGTTGCATAGTCGGCATCCGTAATAGTCTTGGCGTTTTCTTTTTCCAACACTAATTGATAGTTTGATTCTTCGCTCAGAGTTATTGCTTCCTGACTGTTGGGATTAATGTACACAGCTCCGCGTGCACGTTTCAATGCTTCAGCATACGATTTTTCGGCTAACAAAGCATTACCTTCTTTTACCAATGTGTTGACCGAGTCGGTGCGGAGTTTTGCAATTGCATCGGTGAGTTTTGAGTTCAAATCTTGATTAAGAACCGTAGATTTTTTGTACTTGCTGAGCAAACTTTCAAGCACTGCATAGTCGCGTTGTGGAACAATGTATTGTGAGTAGAGAATTTCTCTCACAGGAGGCAGCACCGTATCGCGGTTTTCTTGCGTCATAATGCTTTTGTCGGCATACACAATCACTTCTTCAGTACCCCAAGTCTTTTGCTCATATTTGCTCATGAACAATCGGTTCCAATCCTCGGTTGCCTTAGCTTTGTAGGTTTGGGAGAGTGCTTCTGAATTGACAAAGCGTTCAATTCTGTCGAGGTTAGCACTTGGCAGTACCTCATTTTCCCATATATCCTTATCTAACCACTCGTTCGTGTAGTGAATTTCTTGTTCTTCGGTGTATTGGCCGGATTTACGACTTATCCAGTTGCCAAATTTATCGGTTTCGTAATCGGTGTAGGTGCTTGACTTACTGTCTTGTTTTGGTATAGTTATGGTGCTGTAGGAGTTTTGTGTGACGCTTACACCGGCGGAATTTCCTGCCTTTTGCGCCTTTTTTGTCAACTCATCGGCCTCTTTCTTATTTCCTCTTTTGCGTGCCTCAGTCGCCCTCTTCATTAATTCTTGTTGGCCGCCGTCAGTTACACGTGCCGACCCGGCGTTTAGTTTCTGTTCGGTTTCAGTCCATTTTCTTGTTAAATCCACTTTGGCAAGAAAACCTTCCTTATTATAAGTGTAAGTGAGAGTGCAAGACTTGTCACCTAAAGTATAGGTGGCTTTGGTAATCTTATCGCCCGATGTGTAAACCGTGACTTTAATGCCATTCCATGATCCTACAAATCCTCCTTTTACTTTAGAAATGTTTGTTAATACAATATTTTTGTCGGGTGAATCTAAGTACAACTGTTGCAAATCGCCGGAGGGTGTATATTGCGTTTTATAATGTTTACCTCTTTCTCTATCAAGCTCTTTATAATATTTCTTAAGCTCTTCCCTATCCACTCTTTCGTTAGCAACATTATATATGTAGCTATAGAAATCAACGGAATTGACTTCTCCTTTAAATCCCAATTGATTGCAGTCATGTGCCGATGCCATTGCGCTGCACGTCATCAGCAGCAAAAGTGATAATATAATTTTTTTCATCATTTATAATTGTTATACTTGCGAAAAATATAATTGAACATTAGTTTAAAAGACCACTCTCTTGATTTTGATTTTCCGGAGAGGAATCTGAATCTGCAGGCTTTTTACAGTTAAGAGATTCCCAAAACTCGGAAGTTGGAGAGAATTTTAAATCTCTGTTGGCATGCAGCATCCAACCTTTGTCGTCGAAATACTCAAATAAAACTGTGGCGCAAAGTTTTGTTCCTTCGTATTTGTGGTCGATGATACGTCCTGCCGGCGTAACATCCGTGGTTTTTACAATTACTTCTGCCAGAGCAAAATTACCTCCGTTTTCAGGGTGTGAAAAAGTTTGAATAAATCTCACATCATCCACCTCTAATGCTGAAGATTTCATAATCACAGATTCTATGTTTACTTTCTCTATAGCTGCAAGATATTTCAATTCGGTATCCACATCAAGAGATACCCATGAGCTTTGTTCGGTGTTGGGCTCTTCTTTTTGGGTATTTGTTGCGAAAATATCGTTCAAGTTACTGCGCTGTTCTACTTGTTCTACAGCTTTCTCGCTCTCGGCAGGAGTTTGTTCTTTAGCGGCATCCTTATTCTCAGGGCAAGGAATGTCAGGCCAAAGTTCTGCTACATAATTGTTTTCCGGCAATTTCGTAAGATCGATTTCCGGTTGTTTCAAAGCCTCGTCGATAAGTTTTTCGGGAGTAGGAATAGAATCAACTACAAATTTTTTGCCTTCTTCTGTCAGCTTTACCGACACCATGAAATGTTCTTCAAACTTATAGGATTCACCTCCATAGAATGTGCCAAAAGAGTTGCCTGCATACAAATGCTTTTTCCACCAAGCAAAGCGTTCCACTTTATACTCAATAACGCCGGCAGCTGCCAGTTTTGCCAAAATGACTCTGTTGTCTTCGTTGTTACATTCGAAGTAACCTGTCTGCAACTTGGTGTACGATTGGTCCAACATGTTTAGTTTCATCTGTTCTTCGACAGCTTCTTCCACAACGTCGGAAGGTAGGTTGTCACGAGTTTGTGATGAGCACGAAGTGATGATTAGCGCCAAGATGGCGGTTCCGAATAATAGTACTTTTTTCATATAATTTAATTTTAATCAATATTTGTTAGTTTAATATTTGTTTTGCAAATATAACTTACATTGAGATTGATTTAGAATTCCAAATTATTCCAAATTGTAGTATCCTGCGTTTTTTTCTAACCGATACGAAAGAAAATGATTTTATTCGCACAAATGGCGATTGGGTGCGGAAGCCGGAAATAGGAATCTGGAATTGGAAACCTGAAATTGGTCTATAACCAATAACCACGCCGCAGGCGTCTATTATCACAACCGAGCATTTCCGATGCTCGCACTTAATCAGTTGAATTACACCAGGTTACACCTCTCCGAGGTTGGGCCTGGTGTTACCCACAATTGCTGTACCTACGGCACAGCAACCCCTGCCGTATCTTCGACACGGCAGGGATTGCCTAATCTATATTTTATTTATTTCTGAAAACAAAGTCCGTCGCTTTCGTGACGTCAGGTATGAATCAGTCTTTTATTTGTCGGAGCTATGGATGTTCGATGCCGAGTAGATGTTGGTGTGATATTGGTTGAGACGTTCTTCGAAATCTTTCTCTCTGCCGCCTGTCAGCTTGTCGACAAGCTCGTGAAATCGGCTGCTGTGGTTCATTTCGAAGGTGTGGCTGAGCTCGTGGATTATCACGAATTTGATGAGGTCAACGGGCAGCGTCACAAGAAAGCAGCTGAGGCTGATGGTGCCCGTCGACGAGCAAGAACCCCATCGGCTACGAGCTTTGCTTATTTTGATATTCGTAACTTTTGCGCCCATGGCGTTGGCTAATTCCATAATGATTTTCGGAAGAACGTGGCTCGCCTGTTGTCGCATAGCCCAAACCACGAGGTCTTCCATTCCCATTTGTGTGAATTCGTCGTCGAAATTCGTCTCTTCGTTATAGTAGAGCAGATATGTTCCGTCGTTGTTGCGCCAAATGTGTTCTCTGCCGTTGTAGGTGTCGAGTTTCATCCGCAGCTTGAATAAGTCGCTGTCGATTGCAAAGGTCTCGTCGACGCGCTCTTTCGAAATCTCTTGGCATAACGCCTTGAGCGATTTGCGCTCGCGCTTGATTATCTCTTTGAGGTAGTCGAGATGTTTTTCGCTCGGAATGACCGCTTTTAACGAGAAGTATTTATCCGGTGATTTGCGTATCGAAACCTTTCGGCTATTGCTGTGCGTATAGACCGAAATTCGTCCCAATTCGTCGTCTTCGATAATGTGAATGAGTGACATAGTCGTTTAGTATGAAAGAGGCAGTAAACCCGGTCGGTCTACTGCCTCTTTCATGGATTGTTTTCTAATCAGAGAACCGAATTATTTAGCTGCTGCAGCTTCTTCCGCTTCAACACCAACGAGGGTAACGTCGAAGATAAGAGTTTCGTTCGATTTGATGCCGCCCATGGGTTGACCTTTCAAGCCGTAGCCGAGTTCAGCAGGGATGTAGAGGATGTAGTGAGCACCCGGTTTCATCATAAGAAGACCTTCGCTGAAGCCCGGGATAACGCCTGCGGGAGAGAATGTGCGAGTTTCGTCGCCGCTGTTGTCGAATTCGGTGCCGTCGATGTGCTTACCAACGTATTTAACTTTTACGCGGTCGGAAGCCTTGATGGTTGTGCCTGCACCTTCTTCAACCACTTTGTAAACGAGGCCGCTTTGAGTCTTTTTCAGGCTCGAGTCTTTCTTCATCAAGTTAGCGATGAATTGTTCGCCGGCGTTCTTGTTAGCGATTGCTTCGGGCGATTTTTCCAAACGAGCGGTTTTGATTTGGTCGATGAGAGCCATAACTTTTTCTTGAGCTTCTTGCGGTGAGCCTACAGAGTCTTTTGTGAAGGCTGCCTTGAATGCTGCGTAAAGTTTTGCCTTGTCGATGTCAATGCTATCTTGTTTGGAAAGTTGTTGGGTGATGTTGTTCAATTGCATACCGATTTGCAAGCCCATGATGTATGCCTTTTGAGTAGTATCGCATGCCAAAACGGTTTCGATACCTTTGAGGATGTCGGCTTTGTCCATCGACTTGCCTTCCGGGTCGTTTTTCATCTCTGAACCGACGCCATTACCCCACATTTCACCGAAGTAGTATGCCAATGAGTCTTCTTGTGACTTAAGGTCGCTTGTTACGCCACCTTTGCAACTTGTGCTTGCTACAATCATTGTAGCAGCGCAAACGATAACGAATAATTTTTTCATTGCTTTTTTTGAAAATTTATTGTTGAATTTTTTAATGAATTTCTATTTGATAACTCTGAGCAGCTCGACGTCGAAGATGAGCGTGCAGTTGGGACCTATAATGCCACCGGCGCCTTGGGGACCGTAGGCGAGGTTGGAGGGGATGTAGAGGCGCCATTTGTCACCTTCGTGCATCAGCTGAAGGGCTTCAACCCAGCCGGGAATTACTTGCGTAACGCCAAATGTTGCCGGCACGCCGCGCTCTACGCTGCTGTCGAACACGGTGCCGTCGATGAGCTTGCCCGTGTAGTGCACTTCCACGCGGTCTTTTGCTTCCGGGCAGTCGCCGTTGCCGCTTTCGAGCACTTCATATTGAAGTCCGCTGGCGGTTACTTTGATGCCGTCGCGCTTGGCGTTTTCCGTCAAAAAGGCTTCGCCGATTTGCTTGTTCTGTGCGGCAGTTTCTGCTGTTTGTTTATCGAGCTCGGCTTGCAGACCTTCGAAATATTCTTGGATGATGCGTTTGGCTTCGTCGTAGGTCATTTCGGGCTTTGCACCGTCGTAGATGGTTGCCACTCCCTTTGCAAAGTCTTCAACATTAATCTCTTTGATGCCGGAGCCTTTGAAGTTGTGGCCCATGCTCATGCCGAGTGCATAACTTAGTTTATCCATTTATTTTACGTTTGTTATTATTTTCAAGGTGCAAAGGTAATTGTTTATTTCGTGTTTTTGCACTTTTTTGTTAATAAAAATACTTAAACGACAAGTAACTTTTTAAATGTATTTAGCCACGGTCGATTTCAGCTTGTCGATTTCGGTAACGCGCTCAACGATTTCGCCTTTGCGGTTGATGATGAATATTGCCGGCAGGGTGCCGATGTTGTATCGCAACAGCAGCTGCGACTGAAGTCCCGACGGGTCGTAGACGGTTATCCACGGCAGGTTTTTCGCTGCGTTTTTCCAGCTGAATTCGTTTTCGTCGTAGCCGACTTGGTAGATTTCAAAACCTGCAGCCGAGTGTTGACGATAGATTTCGGCGAGTAGGGCGTTGAGTGCCGGCGACTCGTCGGCGAGGTAGGTCGTGAAGTTGAGCAGTACCACTTTGCCGTGTCCGGCAACGTCGCTCAATTTATTGTGGCGTCCGGCTTTGTCGATAAGGTCGATGTCGATGTATTGCTTTTGGTCGGCGTAGATGGTGTCGCGCGGTGCCGTCGGCTCAGCCGTCTGACGACGTCCGGTGAAGAACATTGCCTTAAGCAATTCGGTGCGCGGGTCGCCCGGCTTGTCGTTGTTGTAGGCGTTGGCAACGGCGCCGATGACGCGTACGTCTGCCTTGTCGGCTATTGAGAAGAGCGGCTCGTTGCCGATAATTTTGTTGACGGTGTAGTATGCCACGATGCTCGACGGGTCTTCGAGGATTCGTCCTGCGAGTTGACGTTTTGCCGCTTCAAAAGCCGCAGCGTCGCCTTGCTTGCCTGCCAGCGTGCGCGAGATGCTGTCGACTTGCATCATCCATACGGCGTTGGTCGAGCCGGCGAGGCGATACGACGTGTCGAACGTAGCCGTATCGGCGTTGATGGTGATTCGGTCGATGCTGTCGATGGGGAAGTAGATGTATTTGCCGTTTCTGCCCAGACGAAGCACTTCCGGATAGTTTGGTGCCGGGTTGCTGAATTCAAACTTGCCGTCTTTGCCGGTCTCGATGGTGTCGACGGTCAGCCATGCTCCCTGTACGGGGCGTTGCAGCACGAGTTTCTCCTCGGCGGAGCCTTCTACGGTTCCGCTTACTTTATATTCATTGCCGTTGCCGCATGAGAATAGTGCGGCGGCGGATGCCATAAGTAAAATTGTCTTTTTCATACTTTCGATTTTAGCCACAAAAGTACTCAAATTCTATGAATTATCGCTCTGTTTTCGGCGGAATTTCGGCTTGCGCTTTCCAAATACGTTGATTTTTAGTACCTTTGCGCTCCAAACTATTAAGCGGTGCAACGAAATTTAAACATAAAACAACGCCTCGTGGCGCTCGTGATGCTGTTTGCCGTGTGCGAACTGTATTGCGGCAGCACGTTGTTTTTGCACTATCACATCGTCGACAACACTCGCATATGGCACTCGCATCCGTTCGCCTCGGCGCATCACGCCGACAAGCAGACGGTCTACGACATTGCGCAACTCAATAGCTTTGTGTTTGTCGACGATGCCGAAACAGTCGACCTCCGACCGATGGAAACGGTTGTCGATGTGATTTGCTGCAACGCGCCGCAGAAACCCGTTGTCCGCAGTGTTTCGCATTTCTGCACTCGCGCTCCTCCGATTTGTTGATAGCCAGACGAACCCGCACGGCGGGCCGATAACATTCTATTAATCAACAAATCTACAATATAATGAATAGACTTATCATTTTTGCGTCGGCACTCATTGTGTCGGCGGTTGGGGCATTGTCGGCTGCAGAACGCTTGACCGATGCCCACATCTCGGGGCACACCTTAGAAAAATCAACATCCGAGCACATCCCGTTCGTCACCGTTCGACTGCTCGGCACAAGCATAGGAACAAATACCGACGCCACTGGGCACTACTTCCTGAAAAATGTCCCCGAGGGCGACTACGAAATCGAGGTGTCGTGCATCGGCTATTTGTCGCAAACGGCGAAAGTCAAGGTGCGCAAAAACACCACCGTGGAGGTCAATTTCGAGCTCGAACCCGACGTTTTCCAAATCGAGACTGTGGTTGTTACGGGCAATAAGAGTGAGGTGCGACGCCGCGACAGCAGTTCGCTTGTCAACATCGTCAACGCACAAATTTTCGACGTCGTCGGAGCAAGTTGCTTGGCGGAAGGACTCAACTTCCAGCCCGGCGTGCGCGTCGAAAACGATTGCCAGAACTGCGGCTTTACGCAAGTGCGCATCAACGGACTCGACGGGCATTATTCGCAGATTCTGATGAATTCGCGTCCGGTGTTTTCCGCGCTTACCGGCGTCTACGGCTTGGAGCAAATTCCGGCGAACATGATTGACCGTGTGGAAGTTATCCGCGGCGGCGGTTCCGCTCTGTTCGGCTCGTCGGCAATCGGCGGCACGGTCAACATCATCACACGCGACCCGCTGAGCAACAGCGCGGAGGTGGCGCATACGTTCACGTCGACCGGCATCAGCAACTCGTTCGACAACAACACGACGCTCAACGCGTCCGTCGTGAGCGACAACCAACGCATCGGCGCTTTCGTGTTCGGGCAAAATCGCGTGCGCGACGGCTACGACCACGATGGCGACGGCTACACCGAAATTCCCGTCTTGAAGACGCAGACGCTCGGACTGCGCTCGTTTATGCGCACCTCCGATTTGACCAAACTTACCCTCGAATATCACGGCACGCACGAATATCGTCGCGGCGGCGACAACGTTGACTTGCAGCCGCACATGGCTCACGTTGCCGAGCAGACCGACCACAACGTGCATGCCGCCGACCTCACCTTCGACTACCACAACGCTGACTACAGCAACAAGATGAGCGTCTTCGCTTCGATGCAGAACACGCTGCGCAACAGCTACTACGGCACCGGAATGGACGAAAACGCCTACGGACGCACCAAAGATTTGGTCGTTGTCGGCGGCGCACAGTATACGCACGCATTCGAGCGGCTGTGGTTTATGCCTGCCGAATTGGTCGCCGGAGTGGAATATAACTACAACTATCTCAACGACGTGACCATCGGCTACGACCACGACGTGACGCAGGAGGTGAACATCTATTCGGCATATCTGCAAAACGAATGGCGCACCAACCGTTGGGGCTTTCTCATAGGCGCTCGCGTCGACAAGCATTCGCTCATCGACAATGCCATCGTTTCGCCGCGCGCCAACATCCGTTACAATCCCTCGCAGAACGTCAATCTGCGGCTGTCGTACTCCACGGGATTCCGCTCGCCGCAAGCCTACGACGAAGACTTCCACGTGGCAGTGGTCGGCGGCGACCGCCTGGTGACCATCCTTGCACCCGGACTGCGTCAAGAAAAGTCGAACAGCCTCAGCGCGTCGGTCGACTGGTATAAAAGCATCGGCAAGGTGCAGACGGACGTGCTCTTTGAGGCATTCTACACGAATCTCGACGACGTGTTCGCGCTGCGTATTCTCGACGAGCCCGACGAGAAAGGCAACCAGGTGCTCGAGCGCTACAACGGCTCCGGCGCGGAAGTGTGGGGACTCAATCTCGAGGCAAAGGCGGTTGTCGGCAGCCGATTTCAGATGCAATTCGGCGTCACCTACCAACGCAGTCGCTACAAGCAGCCCGAGGTGTGGAGCGAAGATGCCGCCGTTGCTCCGGTGCGACGAATGTTCCGCTCGCCCGACGTATACGGTTATGCCACAGTGAAATACAACCAGACGAAGCGGCTCAGCGTGGCGCTGACGGCTACCGCTACAGGCAGTATGCTCGTGCAGCACCTTCAAGGCTCCGGCACCGACGTCGACTGTGCGGTAACCACGCCGGCATTCTTCGATGCCGCTCTCAAGGTGGCATACGATTTTTCGGTGTTCAACTACGCCACGTTGCAACTCAATTGCGGCATTCAGAACCTGTTCAACAGCTATCAGAACGACTTCGACCGCGGCGAGCTGCGCGACTCCGGTTACATCTACGGTCCGATGAAGCCGCGTTCGCTCTTCGTCGGCGTAAAAATTAACATTTGACGGATGCGTAAAAGTGACTATTTAACGGACGTGTAAAGACGTTTTTTTGGCATTTTGTAGGTTTTCTTCCTCAAAAAGTCCCTAAAAACTCGGATTTAGGTGAAAAATAACTGATTAACAGTTCGATGTTCTACTTTTTTGTTGTACCTTTGTACGAATTTTAAGACGATAAGAAAATATGAATCCAATTAAGAAGACCATCACGCTTGCAGATGGACGTGAAATTACCCTGGAGACAGGCAAATTGGCAAAGCAAGCTGATGGCGCAGTAGAGTTGCGAATGGGCAACACAATGCTGCTCGCAACCGTTGTTTCTGCCAAGGAGGCAGGCGAAGGCGTCGACTTTATGCCTTTGCAAGTTGAATACAAAGAGAAGTTTTCCGCAGCGGGACGTTATCCCGGCGGTTTCCAAAAGAGAGAAGGTCGCGCCAGCGACTACGAAATCCTCACATCGCGTTTGGTCGACCGTGTGCTCCGTCCGTTATTCCCGGAGAACTACCACGCCGACACGTTTGTCAATGTGATAATGTTCTCGTCGGATGGCGTCGATATGCCGGATGCACTCGCCGGTCTTGCTGCTTCGGCTGCTATCGCAGTCAGCGACGTGCCTTTCCACGGCCCGATTTCCGAAGTTCGCGTGGCTCGCGTCGATGGCGAATTTGTCATCAACCCGACTTTCGAACAAGTGGAACGTGCTGATATCGAACTTATGGTAGGTGCTACCTACGACAACATTATGATGGTCGAAGGCGAAATGAACGAAGTGTCGGAAACCGACTTGCTCGACGCCCTCAAAGCCGCTCACGAAGCCATCAAGGCTCAATGCCTCGTGCAGATGGAGCTCGCCAAAGAAGTTGGCGTCGTAAAACGCGAATACTGCCACGAAGTCAACGACGAAGACCTTCGCCGTGACGTCCGCGAAAAATGCTACGACAAGGCTTACGCAATCGCTAAAGCAGGTTGCGCCGACAAGCACTGGAGAAGCGACGAATTCAAGAAAATCGAAGAAGAATATCTCGAAACCATACCCGAAGAAGAACGCGAAGAAAAAGCGCCGATGGTGGCTCGCTACTACCACGACGTTGAGAAAGACGCAATGCGTCGCTGCGTGCTCGACGAAGGCATCCGCCTCGACGGCCGTAAGACCGACGAGATTCGCCCCATCTGGTGCGAAGTCGACTACCTGCCCGGACCTCACGGATCGGCTGTGTTCACTCGCGGTGAAACTCAAGCATTGGCAACTTGTACGCTCGGTACGAAGCTCGACGAGAAAATCCTCGACGATGTGCTCAACCAAGGTAAAGAGCGCTTCTTGCTTCACTACAACTTCCCGCCCTTCTCGACAGGCGAAGCCAAGGCACAACGTGGCGTAGGTCGTCGCGAAATCGGTCACGGCAACTTGGCACACCGTGCTCTCAAACGCATGTTCCCCGACGATTTCCCCTACACATGCCGCATCGTCAGCGACATCCTCGAGTCGAACGGCTCATCGTCGATGGCTACCGTTTGCGCCGGAACGCTCTCACTGCTCGACGCAGGTGTGAAGATGAAAAAGCCCGTTGCAGGTATCGCTATGGGTCTTATCTCTGATTCCGATTCTCCCAAATACGCCGTACTCTCCGACATCCTCGGCGACGAAGACCACCTCGGCGACATGGACTTCAAGGTAACAGGTACCGCTGATGGTATCACCGCAACACAAATGGACATCAAGTGCGACGGACTTTCGTACGAAATTCTCGAAAAAGCTCTTAACCAAGCAAAACAAGGACGTCTGCACATCCTCAATATCATCAACGAAACAATTCCGGCACCGCGCGAAGACTACAAGCCTCACGTGCCCAGAATCGTTACAATGACAATTCCCAAAGAGTTTATCGGTGCAGTCATTGGTCCGGGTGGAAAGATTATCCAAGGCATCCAAGAAGAGAGTGGCGCAATCGTTACAATCGAAGAGGAAGGCGACCAAGGCTTCGTCGAAGTTGCTGCCCCCAACAAAGATTCTATCGACAAGGCAGTTGCTCGCATCAAAGCCATCGTGGCGCAGCCTGAAGAAGGTGAAGTCTATACCGGTAAGATTGTAAGCATCCTCGAATTCGGCGCATTCGTAGAATTCATGCCCGGACGCGACGGCTTGCTCCACATCTCCGAAATCGGCTGGAACCGCTATGACAAGATGGAAGACACCAACCTCCACGAAGGCGACGAAGTGACCGTTAAACTTATCGAAATCGACAAGAAGACCGGCAAGTTCCGCCTCTCGATGCGTGCTCTTCAACCCAAGCCGGAAGGCTACGTAGAGCGCGAACGTGCACCGCGCGGCGACCGTGGTCCCCGTGGCGGACAGAATCGCGGCGGCAATCGTGGCGGCAACAACCGCGGACCCCGTGGTCCTCGTCGTAACGACAAAGAGTAACATCTTTAGTATTTCATAATTTTCAGAGCGCCGCGGCATCCCCCGCGGCGCTTTTTTGTTATAATGCGGAGCAATTAACCCTATCTATAAATATAGGTTTATGTCCCGTTTTTTTCGTATCTTTGTAGCAAGAAAAAGGATGTGACGTAGGTTGCACCTTAACATATAGAGCTTCGCTCACTTATTCCGAACCTCAAAAAACCGCCAATTTTTTCAACAGGAATAAGCATGACGTGAGTTCAACTCAGCTATATGGGTTGGATTGTCGTTGCTTATCTGTTGAAGGGCGCTTGGCGGTGCCTTGAGGTTGGATTGGTAATGAACAATTCAACCTTTTTAGTATGATACACATAGGCAAACTCATCAAGCAGGAAATGGAACGTCAAGAACGTACCCCGGCTTGGCTTGCCCGTAAAATTCATTGCCAACGTTCGAATATCTATTATATATACTCGCAAGAATCTATCAACACTGCCCAGTTAATTGCAATCTCCAAAGCCCTAAATTGCAATTTCTTTAAATATTTTGATGATGTTCTTTAGAGCCTGCTTTTGACATTTATTATTAAACAGGCTCTTAATAGGCTGTAAAAATATTTGACGCATTAGTACAAACTTATTGACTGTTTCGGCAATGCTTCTACAGTTCAAATGATCTTACTTTGCAATAAGCAAGTTCGTGCTTATCCGAAAACACAAAATTCACTTTAAATAACAATAATACTCAGAACGATGAAAAAATTTTGGTATCTCTTTTTTACGGTCATAGCCTTGGCAATGACGGCTTGTAGTGATAGCGACAACAATGATCCGGACGCTCCCGACAGTCCTATTGACCCAAACAAAGAAGTGCCTGACCCAACAGGTACAATTATGTTGACAATGTTTAATGAAGATAATGGAGAAACGTCTCTGGACGGTCTTATAATAGGAAAAGATAATAATTTTGTTGAAGATTATTATCTTTATCCTTGGACAATTGTTTCCGTCGGACAAGTAAAAGGATTGGGGAATGTTTCCGAGATTCCGTTTTATGGGTGGTCGAGTCAGGTGGCTGTTCAGCCGGAATACGGATACGTGGCGTATAGCCATTATAAGGAAAGGTTTTATCGCATCTATGTCACTAAATGGGTATATGCAGCCGGCTCTATGGGAATCATGGGAGCGGAAATCAAATACCAACAGCCTTTCAATGGCGTCGACCAAGAGATAGTTCCGGAAAATTCCACTATTGTGTTACCGGGAGAAGGTGGTACTCAAGAGGTTGTGTTTAAAAACAAATCGATTACTGTATTCTCAGTCACGAGTTCGGCAGGGTGGTGTAGAGTGCAAAAGGCAAGCACTAAAGATTTTCCGTTCCTATATGATGCAATCGTAATCAGCGCTGACGAAAGCTATTCGGCTACCAATCAAACGGCTGAAGTAACTATTGAAACCGCATATGGCAAGAAAACCGTAATCAACGTAACACGTCAAGCCCGTGGTGAGTTTATCACTCCCGGAACAAACACATTATCTTTCGCACCAAGCGATGTTGAGCAAACGAAATCTCTTAATATCTTCACCAATATCGAGCCCAAAGACATAAAAATTACCCCCTCACAAAGTTGGATAAGCGCTACACTCAACGATGGAGATACTCGCTCTCGTGTTCAATCGATTGAAGGAACTGCAACTCGTGCTGTCTTGGAAAATCCGGTCAATAAGCGACTCGTTGTAACCTGCGATAGTTATATGGGTGGCTCTCAAAGAGCGGGTTATATTACCCTTAGTTATGGAAATTTGTCTGAAAAAATCGAGGTCATACAACAAGGTACAAACTTTCAACTCGAACAGAGTCAAGTGGAATTTGTCGGGGAAGATTGGGAATCTATGTATGGCAAGGCTATTAACTTTACATGTGCTGATTTGACTTTAAGTCGAATGGGTGTAGAGTATGCTTCGGATGCAGACAAATGGGTTTCTGTTAGTTTTAATTCCGGTAATTCTAGTAGTAACTATCAAAACTACATCATGGTTTTGCCGAAAGCCAATCCCGACGAAACTGATAGAATTGCTAAATTGAAGTTGGTATACTATAATAATGATAAGACTAACTACTACGAATTGGCTACATTGACAGTAAAACAGAAGGGTAGAGTGTATAACGACTACGAAATCTTCTTCGACCGCAAATCGAATAATTACAGCATTATTTTGCCGCTAAAAGAAGGTACAGAGATATCGTCGACCGAATCATGGTGTACGGCAACTCCCTCGGGAGATATCCTTGTGATACGTGCTACTGCCTCTACAGAGGACCGTTCTGCAATAATATCTTTCTCTAACATTTCATGCAAGATTTACGTTTCGCAGAGTAAATATGCGGTAGGCGATGCTTATTCGGAAAATGGAGTGGAAGGAAAAGTGACTATTATGAATAATGGTAATGGGTCTGTATATAAGGAAGTTGGCTCTCACAAGTGGTCGACAGAATATGTTACTCTTAGCGGCGTGATGGACTATGACGATGGAAAAGCGAATACAGAGGCTATTAAGAAAATTCCGGATTGGGAAACATTGTACCCGGCATTTGCCGCAGTCAATCAGTTGAATACAGGAGATGTGACAGGTTGGTATCTTCCCGCTGCAAATCAATTTAAGGGAACAATAACCTTCTATTATACAGACTATTGGACTTCTACTTCAACCGGTTCTGATTCAGCAGTTCAAGTCAGAATTTATTCCCTTGAATATGGAGATTCTTACGTTAGAAGCAAATCATATTCTTATTATGTCGTTGCATTCCATGATTTTGATTATAACTTTAACAAGAAATAGTCGTTAATCAGCGATTAGATTTTCAGAGCGCCTCGGTTGATGCCCCGGCGCTCTTTTTTTGTTATAGGATAAACAAAAGTTCCAAGTTGCGGGGCAACTTGGAACGTGGTTGGGCTATGACTATGAACAAGAATTCTTTCCCAACCTTGGAGCACGGTGCGAAACCGGCTCTTAACCTGCATTATTCATACCATTCCTACTGCAAGGGCTAACTGACAACACCTTAGCGCAATGCTCGCTCTTCCTCTTTAAAGGTAGGATTTACTACATTCTGCATCGTCATCGCCGGTCTCACGCTAATGCATGCCGGTTAGCCCTTTCGTAACGGAACAGTATGAATAATGCAGGTTGACCTGATTAGAAATTGGTATTGTATTTGAGTAGAAATAAGGTTTCAACAGTATTTCTTATTTATTGTCGGTAACGGGTAAAAGTAACCATGGCGATGACGGAAAAATCGTCGTCGTCGAGTTGCGTTGCATTTCGTCTACGTCTTGTTGCCATTGAAAGATAAGATAAAATGTTGTTGGTTAATACAAAAAAAGGTGTGGAAACGTGCTTTAATATCTTCGATTCCGGTCTTGGCGAACCATGTGACAGACAAAAGCAACAGCCCCACACCGATAATCTGTTAGTTTTTAGTGCTAAGATTCGGTGCAGGTGCTATCGACATTTATCCTCGTCACTGCCAAACCGCCAAGTTCGAATCGAGAAGATAAGTGCAATAACACCTTTTGGCGAGACAATTCTCGCTAATTTGGTCGGAAGAGCGCAGTCTCTACCTTGCCTTCCGATGGCAAAGTTAATAATAATTTTCTAATAATTTGCTTTTGCTTGCATTTTGCATTAATTTTGTTAGAAAAGAAAAAGAAACGATGAACGTAACAGTCTATCTATCATCGAAGACGGGCGTGGCGCGAGAGTATAGCCAAGCCGTTGAGGAGGTTGCCCGCGGCATTGCCGAGGCGGGCGCACAACTCGTCTATGGCGGGTCGAACGCCGGTCAGATGCATCTGCTTGCCGCCGAGGCAAAACGTGCGGGTGCTCGCGTTGTGGGTATTATTCCCGAAGTGTTTCGCTCGCTTGCCGACCCGCTTGCCGACGAAATGATATATACGCGCGACTTGGCGGAACGCAAAAACCGACTGTTCGCTATGGCAGACGTCATCGTGGCATTGCCGGGCGGCATAGGTACGCTCGACGAGGTAATGAGCGCGCTGGCTGAAATGACGGTGAACCGATGCTACGATAAGCGCATAGTGCTTGTCAACGTCGGTGGACTCTACGACCCGTTGCTCAGCCTGTTGCAACGCTTTGTCGAGCTCGGGCTGGCAGCCGCCGAGGCTGTGCAGACTGTCGTCGGAGTCGGCTCTGCCCGTGAATGTGTCGACTATATGAAAACCCTCAAAATATAACGCTTATGATAAAGAAAAGTAATGTCTATACGGCAACCGGCGATGGCGGACAGACGTCGCTCGCGAGTGGACAACGTGTGGCGAAAGACGATGTGCGCCTTGAGGCTTATGGCACGGTCGACGAACTCAACTCGTTTATCGGCTTGCTCGACAATCTGCATAACGTGCCCGGCGAGACGAAAGCGGTGCTGCGCATTGTGCAGAACAAGCTTTTCAACATCGGCGGCTATCTCGCTACGGAAGGCGCCGACCGCTGTTTCGGCTTGGACGAGGAAGATGTGAGTCGGCTTGAGCATTTTATCGATGTGCTCGACTCTGAGCTGCCGCCGCTGCGACGGTTCGTCTTGCCGGGAGGTAGCCGAATTTCATCGATGAGTCACGTCTGCCGTTCGGTGTGTCGTCGATGCGAGCGACGAGTGATTAGTTTGGAACACTCCGGCGTGAAAATCGACCCGAATGTTGTCAAATATTTGAACCGTTTGAGCGACTTTTTCTTCGTTTTAGCGAGATTTAACAATATTCATAATCAAATTGAAGAAATTTTTTGGGATAAAGATTGTAAATAGCAATTTATATTGTATTTTTGCGCAAAATTTTTAGGACAGCAAAAAACTTGACAGATTATGTATTGGACACTTGAATTAGCATCAAAACTTGAGGATGCGCCCTGGCCCGCAACCAAAGAGGAGCTTATCGACTATGCAGTGCGCTCAGGCGCTCCGCTTGAAGTGATAGAAAACCTTCAAGAGATTGAAGACGAAGGTGACGTTTACGAATGCATCGAAGACATCTGGCCTGACTATCCCAGCAAAGACGATTTCTTCTTCAACGAAGACGAATACTAAGCGGAAATTTCAACGCAAATACCTGATAACCAATGGTCAAGCAAAATGTAATTTGTTTGGTCATTGGTTTTTTGTAGTCCTAAATAGCGTGGCTTGTTTGGTTAATATTCCTCTTTCCGCAAGAATACTTATATTTGCCGAAAATCTTTTAGTCCTCAATCGATTATATCGGAAGTCTTCATATCGGTATATTGCTTAATTACAGCAAGTTGCGCTACAATTTATCTCAATTTGCGATAAATTGCGATAATGCTTTATCTTATTTTACTCACCATCTCTTCAAATTTGGAAGAACGGACAATCTTTATCAAGACGTTCAGGAAAAAAGAATCAATTGTTTGGGATTTTAATTTCTAAAGTGTCAAAGTCGGGATATAACAAAAATTTCTTAATGCGCAAATTTTTGCGGCTATTCTATCGCAAAATTAACATTAAGAATGGTGAATCCTTTCGTTAATAACGTAGGTTGAAATAAGTGGATTTTATTAGCCTTATTTTGACTTTGCTATCTATGTTGTTAAATATTAGGTTGTTATAAGCGTATTTTAGTTGGGCTGTTTCAGAAGTCTTTGTCAGTTTCGCAGTAAAATTTTTAGTTAAAGACTTGACTATCAACTCTCCCTGCTCTAACCTACATTATTCATGCTGTTCCGTCGCGAACGGGCTAATCGGCGATGTCCGCTGTGCGGTTTTGTCGAAGGCTATGTGATTTTTTTTTGTCGCAAACGTACTGCTTTTTGTGAAATATGCGGTATCTTTGTGACGGATAATTAAAGAAAGTACAAATGCTACAAAACGAGAATGGTATAGTAAGAGCCAATCGCAACAACAATACCGAGTACCGACGCATTCTTGCGGCTACTCGAGAGGGTCGCCTTGTGCGCCTCCGCAACGGGCTTTATGCACGTCCGGAAGCGCTGACAGGAAATGTTGTTGATATAGAGTCAATAGTCCCGGACGGCATTCTTTGCCTTTATTCTGCATGGACTCATTATAATCTTACGACGCAGATACCTAACGCTTTCTATGTAGCCGTTGAAAGGAGCAGAAAAATCTACTTGCCAACATTTCCTAATATTACGCTTGTATACCAACGAAAAGAATTGCTTGATATTGGCAAGACGCAAATACTTGTCCAAGGGATAAGGCTAACGATAACTGATGTGGAAAGGTCTGTGTGCGATGCTATTAAGTATCGACATAAAATCGGCATAGATGTAATGGTAGAGATTATAGATAATTATCTTCGTTTATCGAATAGAAATATATCGAAGTTGGCAGAATATGCGAAACAACTTAGAGTTTACAATGTTCTATACACCATATTGCAGGTAAAACTATGATAGAATCAAGCAAAGCGCGGTCTGTTAAAGCCCGTCTTTTGGAATCCTAATGAATAAATGTAATAGATTTTTTGTCACAAACGTACTGCTTTTTATGAAATATGCAGTGCGTTTGTGACTGTCGTCGGTATATTTGTGGGGGCAAACCTGCAAGCGGGCTGCGGCTCGAGGTGGGAGCGCAGCCCGCTCTGTAGTGTACAAATAAGCATTGTCGAACGCTAACGGCTATTCTTCGTCTTCTTCAGTTTGTTTGATGAATTCGGCGAGGCGTTTGAAGCCGTCCATGCGAGTGGCGTCGAGTTGTTCGTAGCCGTCGGCTCCGGTCGATGCTTTCTCGAGGATTTTCAAGAATGTGTCGACGTAGGGATAGTCAGTGGGAATTGCCACCAAAGCGTCGATGTCGCGTTTCTTCTTGGCGCGGTCCATCTCGTGCATCACGTAGCTTGCGCAGTTGAGCATGTTTTGGTAGTCGCCTTGTTTGGGTTTATAGCCTTCGGCGAGTTTTTTGCTCAATTCTTCGTAGCGAGCGCGATTGGGATCTTCGTCGCCGCGTTCGTATTTGCCTACAGCTGAGGTTTCGTTTTCGGTAGTCATAGCGGTTGAGTCGGTTTGTTCTGTTGCTTTTTCGTCTGTTTTGTTGCCTGAGCAAGCGAAGAGGCTAAATGCCAAGCATAGAGCCGTGACTGTTCTTAACATCTTCATAGTCGGCTTATTATCTTGCCTCGACAACTAACTTAACAGCGCCTTTCTCGTTGATTGCTCGGTCGAGCATTGCGGCATAGGGGATTGCGATTTCTTCGCCTTCAACGTTTTGCGGAGCCTTGCCGGTCATTTCTTCGATTTCCGAGAAAAGTTTGCACATACCGCCGTCGTTGACGTATCCGTCTGTAGCATTTTTTGCTGTCATATCGATAGCGGGTTCAGAGTATGCTTTCTTTTCGAGTGGCTTTGCCAAAGTTACGTAGAGCGTGCCGAGATATTCGCCTATCGGTGTTACCGAGTCGATAACCAATCTTGCTGCGCTGAGGTTTTCTTGGTCGAATTCTACGGGAATTGGTGCAAGTGTTTCTTCTACTTTGCTGCCACCTGAGCAGGATACTACTGCCAACAATGCTACGCTACATGCAGCGACCATTAATGTCTTGAATTTTTTAATCATAATGTTTTGGTTTTTAGGGTTAATAAATAAAGTGTTTAAAAGATGAATTCTATTTTTTGCCGAACCAGCGGCTGAATGCGTCTTTGAGGTTGAAGAACGAGCGGATTTCGCGCAGGATGGGCACGTTGTTCCAACGGTAGATGAGCCAGTTGCTCACTTCGTCGGGCAGGGCATTTATGAGGATGCTTTTTGCCTTGTTTTGTGCGATGCTTTTTACCGATGAAGTGGCGGTGCTGACTGCTACCGATTTGACGACGTCGCCTTTTGTGGGCGTTCCTTCGGGGAGTTTGACGTATTTTGAGAACTTGGTGAAGAGCCCGTTGTATTGCTCGATAAGGGGCGAGCCGCCAAGGCGTGTTTCGAATTCGCCTTGGTCGTTACATTCCGCGGCGAGTTTGCGCATGCCGTCGAAGCATTCTTCGGCTTCGGCTTTGGCTTTTTCGGGTAGGTCGAAATAGTCGTAAAGGGCGTTGATTCTGGCTTTGAGCCACATTTCTTTATCCATAATGAAAAATATTTGTTTTTATTTAAATCCGTTACCGTTCCATTTTCGTGTTTCGGTGGTTTCGACAGTTCCGTCGGGTCGATAGATGCAAATTTTGATGTCTTTTCCGTGCCGCGGCAGTTGCAGGCAACCGCTGTAGCGTGTATGCGTTATGAATAGGTCTTCGCTTTCGCGGGTGAGACCTCTGATGCATTTCGCTTCGGGGTAGTAGGCGAAGAGTCGGAAATAGGTCGTGGGTCGGACGTCGACGCCTTCGCCGAGCACGTTGAGGGCAAAGAGTGTCGAGCCGTCGTTGCAGCGCCAGATGCAGGCTTCCATGCCGCTCGCCGGTGCGCCGCCGCTCGTGTAGGAGATGTAGCCGTTGGCGTTGTCGACGATTTGTGTTGCCTCGAGGTCGGGGTCGGGTTGACGGCTGTCGGTGATTAGCGTTGTGGCGTCGCGCACCACGACGTCGAACACGAACGGACGCACGGCTTTAAGCATGTCGACCGCCGACGGGCGTTCGCCGAGTTGTGCCGGATAGGCTTCGTCGACGTTGAAGAATTTCAGCGTAGTGCCGTTGTTGGCAATGTTGATGATGTCGTCGGTGAGCGTTGCCAGCAGGAAGTTGCCCGAGCGGGCGAGCCGGAGAGTGCCTTCGGCTTCGAAGTTGGTTGTCGTCATCGAATAGTTCAGGTCGTTGCCTTGCAGGGTGTATGTGCCGGAGTAGGATACTAACGGCTCAAAGTCGAGCACTTCGGCGCCGGGAATGTTCGGCAGGCGGTTGTGTAGCCACAGGATGATGCTTCCGTCGACGTCGAGGGTCAACGTGATGTTTTTGTTGCCGCGATTTGCGTCATAGAGTTGCCATGTGCCTTCGAGAAACTCGAACGACACGTTTTCGGTTGCTGCGTCGGTCGGTTCGACCGTGTCGGCGATGCTGTCGGCGGTGGCGGCTGTGTCGCCGGTTTTTGCGTTTACGCAGGCTGTCATAGCGACTGTCGAGAGTATTAATATGGTTAATGTCGATTTATTCATAGTTCAAATCGGAGCAATAGTATTGATACATTATGAGCGAGCCGTCGTCGCCGCTGATTGTTATTGCCATCTTGACGGTGCGGCCGAGAGCGTCGACAAACTCAATACCGTGCTCAGGCGTGTCGCCGTTGAACGCCATGTCGACCGTCAGGCGTTCGCCGGGCTTGAGCGATGATTTTGTCGCCGCTGTGCGTTCGGTGAATCTTGCCATGCCGTCGCTGAAGTTGGCATCGCTGAGTGCGAGCACTTTTAGGTTATGCACCTCCGCCGACGTTGTGAAGGTCACTTTGTTGCCGTTCTGAGTTGCTGCGAGCGGTCGAAGCGTAGAAATCGGTGTAAGCGGAAATTCGACTGCCAGCTCCATGTGCGACTCGATGTTGTTTCGGTAGTCTTGCTCTGTCCAGTCGAGTTTCGTTGCGCCTTCGTTCGGCTCGTACATCGGTTCGTAACTGTGGTAGAAGGTATATTCCATGGTGTGTAGGTCGTAGTAGCGCATCCAAAAGTGGTTGCAGAGGAGTTCGCCGTCGCGGATGTCGTAGAGTGCGGTAATCTCGGTTGATGCGCTCACTGCGCCGACGTTCAACAGCTCGTCGTGTTTTGTCAGATACCATTCGTCTCGGTAATAGTAACCTGAAACGATGAGTTTTATTTCGTCGCCGTCTTGACGGTAGAGATTGATGATGGGATTTGCTTTGCTGCCGTATGTGTTGTAGTCTCTATCCTTAAGACCTCCGATTATCAAGTATTGTTCGTCGCCGATTGTCCGCAGCGTGTAGCCGACGGCGCCGAGGTCGATTTTTTGGTCACCGGTTAGAGCGGTTCGGTAGACTTCGTACATACCGTCGGCGAATTCTTCGCTGCCGCAACAAAGAGTCGAGGCAACGCTTTCGAGCGTCGAGACGTATGGCATGATTTCTTCGCCGCAGGTGAAGGTTACCGTGGAGTCGACGGCTGCTTTTGTGCCGTTTTCGGCATTTACTTTGTTGCCGCACGCCGAGCCGATAAGGCTGAGAAGCGTGGATGTTGCTATGATGACTAACTTTTTCATTGTCGGATTCGTTTATCGAAGACCTTTATAGGTCGTACCTTTCTTAATTTCGCGCACCTTCATATACATCGAGCCGTTAGCGTTGATGTAGCAGAAACGGTCGCCGTCGGGGCGCTTTACGGTGATGCGAATGTCTTTCGAGCTGTCGTAGCCTTGGCAGCGGAGTCGCACGGTGATGAGTTCGCCGTCGGAGGTTCGTTGAGTGGAGCCGATGGTCACGACCATCGTGAGCGGACGCGACGGGTTGTAGCCGTTGTCGGCGGTAGCGCCTACCATATACGAAGCAGCCTGGTATGGGCGCGGGTTGTTTGTTCCTTTGACGAACCATTCGCGAAGACGTCCGCGAGCGTGCGCCGTCAGCCCGGTTGCGGTGTTTATCATGTCGAGACATTCTTCGCCGACCGATTGTCCGTATTCGCTATACATGCCGAGCGCGAGCACTTGCAGGGCTACGACGCCTTCGGGGCTTGTGCCGATTTGGTTGCGCAACGCGCTGAATTCGGCGACGTTGGCGGGCAGTGCCGTAACTTTTACGGTGCGAGTGTTGCCGCTCTTTGTTATGATGGCTTTCGGTGCGGCGGCAGTGCTTAGTGCCATTAAGAGGAACAGAGCCGCGGCAATTGCATGACGAATGCCGATATGGCTGTGAGCCGATGTTGTGTTCATAGTTCTATGTCGTTTTGTTTACGGCATAAAATTAGTGCAAAGATTAGCAAAAGAGGTTTCGTTTAAGGAACATCGTATTTCGTTTAAGGAACATTTTTGCAGAAAAATCATCCCGCTCGACGCATTTTGGCAAATTTTCAGTCCTCAGTGCATGAAACAGGGCGTTTTTGAGTGGTTAAAGATTTGGGGATTATTGACAATTCCGGCAAAATAAATTTGGGGATTATTGACAATTTTGGCAAAATAAATTTGGGGATTATTGACAATTTTGGCAAAATAGATTTGGGGATTATTGACAATTTTGGCAAAATAAATTTGGGGATTATTGACAAAGTAGCTATTTTTGCACTAGAAATATATTCCGACATTATGATATTCAAGCGTAAACTATACACAGAGATGCTTCAATGGAAGCAGGATAGCAATGGGTCGTCTGCTCTTCTGATATAATGAAAAATAATCAACGAGTGCCGGTGCTTGCCAATTTTTGGTATCAAACAGATCACGAAAAAGATTCCACCCTTTATCTTGATCAGTTAGGTTGGCAAGACAGTCATAAAGTAGAATCTGGTGGATATATAGAGGTTAAGGATGTGTGGGATCGTCTTGTCGGTTACAGCAACCAAAATGTTGTTGGATGGGATTTGTGTTTTTTTTATCTCCACGACAAAATCTTTTACTATCTTGATCAGATGGCTAAGGTGATATATAAGCTCCCCATATCGCAAGACAACGCTAAGCCCTTAACTGAACGGGTAGATATCCGTCCTCAGATAGTGCCGGAGTGCGATGAGGTATTCGATTTTGAAAACATTTCGGAAGTATGGAATGATTTTGAAATAGATGGTCACCATATGGATTACATAATCGAACATTCTGTGTTATTTTTGAGCACTTAGTGTTGTTCTGCGCTTAACTACAAACAGGCTGCGGCTCGGGCGAGGCGCAGCCTGTTTGCTCACTCTCGTTATTTTATTTCTTCGAAGTCGACGTCGGTGATAATGGGGTCGCGGCGTGGGGTCGTCGTGTGGTCGGCGTGGTTGGACGCGTTGGCGGACTCGGGCGATGTGGTTGTGTCGTCGGCGGGAATCTCTTCGAAGGCTACGTATTCGCCCACTTTATCTTTTGCCGACTTGCGTCGACGCGGTTGCTCGGGTTGTGGTTGTTGCCCTGCGTTTTGTGCTTGGTCGAAGAATTTGCGCATGCGGCGATGCATTCGCCATGCTTCGAAGCCTAAGCGCAGCAAGGGCATAACGATGAATAGTATAACTATGAAAAATATAAATAATAGAATGTATCCCACTTCAAAACTTGTTTAGTTAGACCGATATAACGCTTTGTCGGCTACAATTGTTCACGGCGTGAATCGATGAGCGACATTATTATATAAAGTATAATCGCGAAAGCCAATGCCGACAAGCCAATCAGGCAAACTCCGGCGATTGTGGCTGCGATGAGCGTGTAGCGGAGTGCGTTGCCTTTCCAAGCGAGCGACTTGACTTTGAGCGAGAACATATGCAGGTTGCTAACCATCAGATAGGCTGTGGCGAGCGAGAGTATAATCATCACGGCGTTGCCGGGGTAGCCGAACTCGTTGACCCAGGCGATTGCGCCAATCCAGAAGATTGCATTTGAAGGAATCGGCAGCCCGATGAACGACGTTGTTTGTCGGTCGTCGACGTTGAATTTGGCGAGTCGCAGTGCGCCGAATGCTGTGGTGATGAAGGCTGCGAGGGCAAGCCAACCGCTGCCGTTGGCGGTCATTGCGTTGTAGGTGAGTGCGGCGGGAGCAAGTCCGAAACTGATGAGGTCGGCGAGCGAGTCGAGCTCTTTGCCGATGGCTGAGTATGCGTGGAGCAGGCGTGCGGAGAGTCCGTCGCAGAAGTCAAAAATCGTAGCCATACCGATGCAGACGAAAGCCCATTGCCAGGCGCTGAGGCAACCGATTGTCTCGCCGTAGCGGAATGCGAACACGGTGGCAATGCATCCGCTGAGGAGGTTAAGCAGGGTGATTGTATTTGGAATTTGCTGCTTTATGAGGCGTATGAGTTTCATTCTTGCGTTTTGTTGAGGTAAGCGATAGGGGTTATTCCTCCGGTTGTTTTGTCGCCGATTTTTACCAATATTTTAGAGTCGACGGGCAAATAGATGTCGACGCGCGAGCCGAATTTGATGAATCCCATGTGCGACGAGATGTTAGCTTCGCAGCCGGGGTAGGCATAGGTGACGATGCGACGAGCGATAGCTCCGGCGATTTGGCGCATCAAGATTCGCTGTCCTGTGGTTGCTTTGATGACCACCGACGAGTGCTCGTTCTCGGAGCTCGACTTGGGGAGGTATGCTGCGCGGAAGCGTCCGGGCGAATAGTCGGCGCATTCTACAACGCCGTCGACGGGATACCAGTTTGCGTGGACGTTGAACACGGTCATAAACACGGAAATCTGTATGGCGCGCGAGTGAAGGTATTTGTCTTCGAACACTTCTTCGAGGGCAACGACTGTTCCGTCAGCCGACGACACTACGACGCCTTCGCGGTCGCCTTTGAAGTCGCGAAGCGGCGAGCGGAAGAAGTTGAGGACAAGCAAAAAGGCTAAAAACGATATCGACGCCACTATCCAGGGTATTACTATCGGCTTGATAAACAGGAATGCCGTGACACTCACAACTGCAAGTATCAGAAATAGGGCTACGATGATATTGGCGCCTTCTCTATGTAGTTTTACTGCCATTTTTTTGCGTTTATCATACAAAAGTAAGTCTTTTTTTCTAATTATCCTAATTTTTGGTAATAAAAGCGGATTTTTTGCATAAGATATGGAAAAACGAGAAGCGCGCCCCGGCGAGGGACGCGCTTCGAGAGTGTATGTGAAGTGATTATTTCACTGCCACTTTCACGCCGTTAACGATGTAGATACCCGGGGTAATACCATTGAATGTGGTCTTGCCGTCTTGTACCTTTTCGCTACGGATGAGCGCACCTGCTTCGTTGTAGATGTTGACAATGCCTTGAGCGGAAACGACAGTGATGATGCCCTTGCCGCCGAATGCTTTGAAGCCGTTAGCGGTGAGTGAGCCTACACCTGAGTCGCCGACACCGATGTTGATGTCTTGACCTTCAAGCGTTGTGTTCCAAGCGCCGACTGTCGAGAAGTCGAGGTCGATGTCTTCCGACTTGTAGCCGTTGCGGTAAGCGCGAACGAAGTATACGTTAGTGCCTACGTGGTCGATGTCTTCGAAGTAGTAGTCGCCGGTTTCGCTACCTGTCGGGCAAGTAGCAACGACTTTACCATTGCAGAAGAGGTCAACCTTAGCGTCGAGAATCGGTTGGTTGGTAGCCTTGTCGTAAACAACACCGGTTACAGCGAACGATTTCGATTTGAGGTATACGTTGCTTACAACGCCGGTAGTGGTAACAACTGCCGGGTCGGGATCTTGGCGGTCGAAGTAGTAGTAGGGAGCCTCAGCGTTGAGGTAGTATTCGCCTGCTTCGCTTACTTCGAAGTTGAATGCACCATCTTCGCCGGTAGCTTCGATGCTGCCGATGATGGCCCAGTTGCTGTCGCTGATGTCGACATAAGCGCCTGCGATAGGTTCGTTGGTGTCGGCGTCGAGCACTTGACCTTTGACGAAGCCCTTGTTGAGAACGATGTTTGCAACCACGTCGCCGTCAGCGAACGATATGGGTTCTGCTGCGGGGAGATATCCTGCAACGCTTACGTTAACGGTGTAGTCGAGAGCGTGTTGGATAACGTCGACAGAGTAAGCACCGTTTGCGTCGGTAGTGCCATAGTATTCAACTTCGCCCGATTTCACAACGACCGGAGTGTCGGCAACGACAGCGCCGGTTTCGCCGATAGTTACAGTACCCGAAACGTTCTTGGTCGGTGTTACGGCAAGATACAATACAGGAAGAGGTTTGTCGTTTTTTGTACAAGTTAATTCGTCTAAAGCAGTGTTGTCGCTTTCTCCATATAACATATGACCGGTAACGTCTGTTACTTCAAAATAAATAGTAGACCACGCTGCACCTGTCGCAGTCGAAACGATACGAATGTCGCCGCCGTCGTAGATAAATCCGTCGGGGAATGTGATTTCGTAGATGGTTTCAGTGTTGGAAGATGAACCTTTTGCAACAGCCGTGCTGATTTGCTCGTCTTTGTAGAGGGTCATACCTTCAACGTCGCGACCTGTGTTGGCTGTGCCTTCCGGAACGTTGGCAACCCACGATTTTACATCGAATGTTGCGTCTTTTGCACCGTGGTAGCCTTTGAAGCGCATTGCGTTAATCTTTGTTCCTGCAGGAATGTCGAGCATTGATTTCGGATAAACAAGTTCGACAACGCTATTCTTGTAGTAAGTAATAACCGTTCCGCGATTTATTATTGATGAATACTCACCAACTTGAATTTCCGCATCTGCAGTTTCTGCGCCGATTGTGAGTTGAACCGGTTCGGTAGTTGCAGTGATGCCTTCGGCAACGAATTCGATGTAAGTTTCGAATGTGCCGGCAGCGTGCGGAGTGAATGTAAATTCGAACTCAGCCTCTGCGTTTGCTTGAATCATGTTGGCTGGAGCCTCAACCGTGATGTCGTCGCCAACGTGGAGCACTGCTGTATAGCCGTTGCGCCATTGACGGTTTGCACCGTTGAGCACTTTTGCTGTTGCAGTGTAAGCGTAGTTGACGGTTGCAGTAGTTGGAATGTTGTTTTCGATGATGCGAAGACCCTTAGCCTCCGTGAGTTTGATGTTTTGAACAACGCTGCCTTCCTTAGCCGAAACGGTGATGCTTTCGCTGTCGTCGAACGGGAATGCATAGTAGCCGTCTTTAGCAACGCTTACGCTGTATTCGAGGGCGTCTTGATAGATTTCAGCACTGTAAGCACCGGCTGCGTCGGTAGTTGCGCTATAGATGGTGTTGCCCGATGTGAAAGTTACTTCGGCACCTTCAATGGCTGCACCGGTAGCCTTGTTGGTTATAGTACCCGAGATGGTCGGGATTTGACGCTCTGTCCAAAGATACAATACCGGAACAGACGATACCGCAGAGAATGATTGCTCTTCCAAAACGCCATTGTCAATTTTGCGGTTAACATTTACGTTCGCTTTGTTGAACGATTCAAGGTAGAATTGTTTATAAGTTTCCGATTTGGAAATAATTACCACGCGGATATTTCCACCGGTGTAGACAAACGGAGTTGCAAGGTCGAACTCAATGAGGTCAGCGTGCTCACTCGATGTGCCCTTCTTAACAAATGTATATTCGCCGTTGTAAATTTCGGTCATACCGGAGTGGTCGTACGCAGTTGTTCCTGTCGAAGCCGGAGCCTCGTCTGTGGTGTTCTCGATGTAGTACTGCAAATTGGTTAATTGGTCGTCGGTAGTTTTGTAACCGCGATACATGATTTTTTCAATTTGAGCGCCTGCCTCGAGTCTGATCTGGTCGGCGGTGTAGATGGTCTCGGTTTCGTTATTTTTGTAGTTTGTCCATATCAAAGAAGACGTACTCGTTGTAGCGTTATCACCTACGTTAAGCCAACCGATAGCCGATTCTTCGCTTACTACGATGGTTGATTCTTCAACATACGAGAAACCTTCGCCGTAGATTTCAATCTTAGCGGGGAATGTGCCTGCAGCGCGCGGAGTCCATTCGAGGGTGAACGATTTCGGCGAAGTGCGGTTGTATGTGTCGCGAGCGATTGCCGGAATGTCTTGCTCAGCAACTGTTTCGCCGCCGACAACATAGCGAACCTTCAATGCACCCTCTGCGATGTCGTTAGCACCGGCGTTGATGAATGTGATAGACGGCTTGTAAGTGTTGTTTACTGTCATTTCCGTCGGAAGGTTTACATCTGTTGCAACGATGTCGATAGCAGGCACTTCGCAAGGAGTGAAACCGTAAATGTTGTCGATACAAGCGTAGCCCGATTCAAATGCGATGTAGCCTTCACCTGCCGGAACACCTTCAAGAATGAACGTTTTGAGTTTTGCCGGATAAGGATATTCGCTTTCTTTCTCAACGAGAATCTTGTCGGCTTCGTTTTCCGCCTTGTTGCTGATAGTGCGCAAGAGCGTCCAATTCTTGCGGTCGGCAGAGTAGTAAACATTGACAATGTTTGTCGAATAAGTGCTGTACGTGTTCTGGTTTGCTTGGAAAGTAAGCGTTTCGCCTTCGGCAACGCTAAGTTTCGGTGAAACGAAGCGAGTAAGTACTGAGTATGTGCTGTTTTTCGCTAAATATTTGTTGCCGCCAACGTTATATTCGCCGATACTCCAGTTGTCTGATGTAGTGTAAGAACCGGCAGGGTATTTTTGGTCTTCGAAGGTTACTAACCACTTAGTCGGGTCGGTAACGATAGAAACCACAGCCAAGTTGAACGTTTCGTATGTATCAACGTCGATTGCAACGTTGCCCGACCAAGTGCCGGCATTAGCAGCCGAGGCTGTCACTGTGAGTTTCAGTTCTCCGTGAGCGGGGATAGTAATCGGGAATTCGGTATATTCAACTGTTTCGTCTTCCTTTTCGGTAACTTTGAAAGAGAAACCTTCAGGAACGGTAATAGATGTAATAATAGCGGGTGCAGAACCTTTGCCATCGCCGTTGTTACGCAAGCGGAACGAATTCGACGAGTCGGCGTCAATCATACCGAAATCAATGGTTGTGCCGCTTGTGGCAATGCTGGAATTATCCCCTATACTAACTTGGAAGTTAGGTCCGTAGGGATTGATGTCGTACCATCCACCGTTAGAGTTGGCTCCACCGATGTTTTCAATAACGTCGAAACGGTGGTAAATTGTTTCTGTAATATCGAACGTGCCTGTCGCCGAAACGGTCAGAGTGTAGGTTTCGCCGGGTGCTAATGCTTGGTCGATAGCTGTAGGCTCACCGATAAGGGTGCCTGCTGTGTAGTCTTTGATAGAAAGAGAGTAGCCTTCGTCGCCCGGGTTAAGATTTTCGTCGCCGGTATTTTGGACGGTTACTTCGAAGCTGAAAGTAGCAGTACCTTCCGGGGTTAAGTCTATGTAGCTATTTGTGTTCAGTTTTGTGATTTTTGTAATCTTTAAAGACTTAGTGCCACCGTAAGAGATGCTTGCTGCCGTAAATTCGTCGATACAAGCGTAGTCGAGGCGAATGCCAAGGTAAGTGCCCTCGGCAACTGCCGGAATATTTACTTGCGTCCATGCGTCGGTCGTGAGGGTCGGCATGTTGGTCACGGTGTATTCGCTGCCGCGCGAGAACGAGCCGTCGGAATTGCGGGTACAAGTGAAGAAAGTTACAGTACCTGTTGTTTGTGCTAACTTCAGATACATAGTCACATCGCCCGACAGTGCGGGTGTTACGAGCAGGTCGTTCGCAGTTTTGGAATAGTAACCGCTGCCATAAATGGTTTGGCTACCTGCTTCAATGTAGGTACCATCGCCTACTCCGCCTGTTTCGCGAGAGTAATAGTTCATGTAGTAGGTTTCTCCTGTGCTGTACTCGTCATAGTCATCGACGTACTCGTCGACGATGTGACTCCAATACTCGGGAGCGAATGCGTGGTCCGTCAGAGGATCCAACCCTTCGAAGCTTTCGCTGTAGGGGCTGATTGTCGTCTTCTCTGCGCGAGCGAACGGAGCCGCTACCAACAGAACCAACAGGGTTAATAAAAAGTTAATTTTTCTCATACACTAAAAATTTAGTTAGTAATTAAATAGTATTAATAGAATTGGTGAGATGAGGGCGTTTCACCGCCCTCATCCCTGTAACGCGCATTAGCGTTTGATGAGTTTTGTAGTAAATGTGCCGTTTTCGTTCTTAGCGGAGAGCACATATATGCCTGCGCTGAGGTCGGAAACGTCGATGCGGTTTGCTGCGTTAGCGCGAGCCACGACAGCGCCGTTGATGTTCGTGATTGTAACGTCGGCGGTTTCGCTGAGGTTGACAACCGAAGTTGCCGGGTTGGGGAATACGCACATTTTGATGCTCGAAGCGGTGCTGATTCCGCCTTCGATTTCTTCGAAGTGTTCGTAGCAGAGGTCGTCGAAGAAAGCGGCGAGTCCGGCGGTTACGGTGTGGCGAAGAGCCACGTAGATGCTCTGACCGGCGTAAGCGCTGAGGTCAACGTCGAACGACTCGTAAGTCTTGCCGTTGTAGTAAGGCATTTGTTTGGTAGCCATCACTGTCGTGAAGTTGGCGGTGGCGTCGTTGCCTGTTGTGCTGACGAGCACTTCAACGCTGTGGGCTGTTTCCGGAAGGATTGAGTTGACGCTGTTCCAGTTGCGAGCGTAGAATTTGAAGTGCGAGTTGATTGTAGCCTTCATCTTCGGCGAAATCAACCAGTCGTCGGCAGCGCTGTCGTCCGACGGAGCGATTGCTACGAGGACTTTCGTGCCCGAAACGGGGTTGAACACGTTGTTCCAGTCTTCAGTGTCTTGTACGCAGAAAGCGAACGGCTCTCCCCAACGCGGATACGACATTCCGGTCATAGCCGTTGTGGGCTTGTGGTCGACGTCGATGGTGGTAAATCCAACGGGTGTGGTGTTGCCCGGGGTGTCGTCTTCGAAGTCGAAGTAAGCAACGTCGGCAGCGAGAGCAATACCCTTAACGGGGAGTTCGATTGTCAAGCCGTTGGTGAACGTAACGGTCATAGCGTCGTTGACTTCGGCTGCTGTGGTGAGCGCGTTGAACGTAAGTTCGAACGTAGCCGCCTTGCGCGTGTCGATAACGGTGCCCGCTGCAAGCGTGCTGCTGAAGTTCGGAGTTGCAAATGCAACCGACGAAACGGTAAGCGCTTGTTTGCCTTCGTTGATTACGGTGAGCGTCTTGTTGGACGTGCGCGAAGCGTTGTAGTTCACCTTGCCTGCATCCCAGAGCGATGTGCTGAACGATGCTTTAGCGTCGGTAGCGCCTTCGATGGTAATCATGTCGAGGCCGACACCGGTCGACTTCATATAACTATGAGCCAAATAGCGCCAACGGAAAGACACCGTCTTGCCGGCATATTCCGAGAGGTCGATGCGCTCGTGGCACCAGTATTCGTTGTTCTTGTCGGAGAGGATTGCGAGTTGCTTCCAAGCGCCGTCGACGTTGATTTCGAAGAAAGTGATGTCGATGCCGTCGTCGCCGGTGGCTGTGTTTTCAACCAAGCCTGTTTCGTCGATTTTGAGCGCTACCGGCATGTCGTTACCCCAGTAGAAGCTGATTTCGAGGGGTTGGTCGGCGGGAAGACAGAAGTCGGGCGTAGCGAGCGAAGTCTCTGTCTCGGCAGCGCGGCACGAAGCCGACATACTGTATTTTCCGTCATAAGGGTTTACGCTGTTGTCGCTCCAGCGAGTGCCTTGGTCGTTAGAAATCGACCAGCCGAGCGGCGGAAGCACTTCGCCTTCGAAACTTTCGGTGTAGGGGAATGTCGAAACCGTTTGGTCGGCGAGGGTAGTGAACGACCAAGTAGCCGATGCGGGCGCCGCGCCGGCAGTGTTGTAGGGCTCAACGCGCCAGTAGTATTTTGTAGCGTAGGGGAGACGGTCGATGACGTAAGAAGTTGCAGTGCCCAAATCCACGCCGTTGACGAGGTTGGTTGCTTCCGTGTCGCTACCGACGTAGAGGCGATAGCCTTCGGCGAATTGAGCTTCCGACCATTCCAACTTCACGTCGCGGTTGAACACGTTGGTAGCACCGTCGGCAGGCGCGATGCAAGTCGAAGCCGCGGGAACGCCGCCGGCACCGTAGAGTTTCGGGAGCACGACGCGGTCGAGGAAGAACATCGAAATTTCGGGCGCCGTTTCGCCGTCGAATGCGATTTCGGTGTATTCCCATTTGAGGTAGCAGTTGTCGGAAGCGGGAGTACCGAGGTCGACGCTTACGTTGTCGATTGTATTGACTTTGTCCATCGGAGCCGTCCAAACGGTGGCCCAAGTAGCGCCGCCGTCTTTCGAGAAGTGCAGAATTATGTCGTTTTCGGGCGCAGCGCCTTCGACGTCGGAGTCGAACTCGTTATAGCAAGTGAATGCGATAGTTTGAGCGCCGGTCGACATGTCGAGACGCGGAGTGACGAGCGTCGAAGCGCCGTCCATCGACGGACCGCTGTAAGCGGAGTGGTCGCCTTCGAGAGCGTAGTAGGTCTGACCCCATCCTTTGCCGGTCCAGCCCACGGGAGGACAACCGTGCTCGAAGCCTTCGAACGTATAGTCGTCGGGGAGAGCCACCTTGTTGGCAACGCAGCGAATCGTAACGTCGCCGCCGTTGGTGTGGATAACCAAGTTGGCGTCGGCTGCGCTGGTGAGCGATGCTTGGTAGGAAACCTGGAACTCGGCGGTTTCGTATTTGTCGAGGTTGATTTCGCTTTCGTCGAGCGTCGTTTCAACGCCGTTGGGAGCGTCGATGCCGGTGATAACGAGTCCGTTAGCGCCGTTGTTTTTGAGGGTAATCACTTCCGACCACACTTTTTCGCCGATATAGACGTCGCCGAAGTTGTAGAGCGTCTTCGAGATGTTGGCAATCGGAGCGTTTGCCGGAGTGTATTTCTTAACAATCACGTCGTCGAGATAGACCACGTTGGCGGTCTCTTTTTTCATCTTGTAGACGAACGCGAGTTTAACGGTTTTGCCTTTGTAGGCTTCCAAACCGATTTTAGAGTTGTAGACCTGCCAGCCTGTCCAGGGGAAGGTCATCACACCGCTTTCTTTGAGGGCAACCGGGTCGAAGAGCGACCAAATGGTCTCGGCGCCTGCAACGTCGCCGTCGACAACAACGCGCACCTGAAGTTCATACTCTTCGTTTGTGAGAGCCGATGCCGAAGCCGCTTTCCAGTTGAACGAGAGTTGGTAATTGTCGTCGAGAACTAGTTCCGGCGAGAAGAGGATTTCTTCGCGCGGACCGACGCCGTCGGTGGAAATGGATGTGAACATTGCTCCGTCGCAACTTGCACAGTGCGTGCCGGAGATTGAACCGCTTGATGTGTAGTACACGTTCCAACGATAGTCGTCGCGGTTACCAAGATAGTCTCCTGTGGTAGTCCAACCGGTAGGTAGGTTGGGGTCGAATGATGTTTCCGTGTTGTCTGATTCAAAGTCTTCGCTGAGAATTGTTTGACCATTGACACCCATAGAAACAAATCCGCAAACCGCTAATGCGAGATAGATTTTTTTCATTGTTTTTTTGAGTAGAAATTATACCTTAATTAATTTTATCGGCAAAGTTACAAATTTTTTAGAAAATACAATAATAAAATTTCAAATAGTTATAAAATTCTTTTAAGAAGTTGCATTTTTAACACAAAAACGGCATGAAACGGTCGCATAATGACGGTATAATATGCGGAAATTTCGAGTTGTCACAAATAATTCGTATATTTGCCCGCAAATAACTAATCAACAGACAATCAATGAAAATTTTAAGACAATTAACGGCGGTAGCGATGCTGCTTGTGGCGGTTGCGTTGCAAGCGCAAACGCGCGACTATACGTTGACCATCAACGTCACGGCGGCGACCGGCGAAAGCCTCGAAGGCACAACTTTCTCGCTCAAACAAATCGATTATTCTATGAGTTATAGCGTAAGTGAGACAAAACTCAATGCATCAGGCACTTGCGTGATAAAAGTGTATGGCGGTAACCATGAACTCGTTATCAAAAAAGACGGATTGAACACCTACGAAGAGACGTTCAACGTTGCCGGCGATGCGACGAAAAACATAACGCTGACGGAGGCGGTTCGCGAGCCGTTTTCGCTCGACGCAACGCTCATCCACGACGCCTATACGGGCCGCGACGATGTCTTGCTGACGTGGAATAAAGAAAAACCGGCATTTTTCGACGATTTCGAGAGTTATACCGACTGGTCGATAAAGTTCGGCGACTGGACCGGCATCGACGGCGACCGTCAGGCGGCAGCCGCCCTGCTCGGTAGCTACATGAATCGCGGCACGCTGCAATATGCGCAAATCATCAACCCGATGACCGTCGACCCGACGTGGTGGTACGAGTACGAAGTGCTTCGTCCCTATAGCGGCCGCCAGTACGTCGGCTTTACGCGTACCGAAAGCGGCGAAGCCAACGACGATTGGCTGATTTCGCCGGCAATAACCGTCGGCGTCGACAACGTGGTGCGCTTTATGGCAAAGGCTGCCGACAAATATCGCGAACGCTTCGAGGTGGGCATTACCCTCGTCGACGAGCCTACGGCGAAAGATTTTACAATCCTCTCGTCGGGCAACTACGAAACCGTGACGTACGAGCAATGGGTGCCGAAAGTCTACGACCTGTCGGCATATTCCGGCAAGACAGTTAAAATAGGTATACATTATATAGGTGAAGCCAATCGCGGCGGAGCGTTTATGCTTATGGTCGACGACTTCTACGTCGGACAGCCTGACGGCATCGAGACGGCATCGGTTTCGCTTCTGCGTCGCGCCGGAGTGCGTACAGCCACGGCATCACAACCGACCTTCGTAACCTACCTCGACGGCGTCGAATCGGGTAGGACGACCGATTGCAGTTACACCTTCGTCGGACTCTCCGACGGACAGCACACGCTCGGCGTCAAAGCAGTCTATCAAACCGCAGAAACGTCGACGTCGACGACAACCGTAACCATCGATAAATCAAGCAACGTTCCGGTCCACATCAGAGTGTCGACCAACAACGGTGCCTCGTCCGAAGGCATTACGGTCAACTTGACCAACAAGGCGACCAGCGAGGAATATCACGCCGTGGTTGCCGAAGGTTATGCAAGTATCGTGTCGTTGCCAGCGGGCGACTATCTGCTTAACATCGCAGAGGAAGCCTACGAAACCGTAGAGCGCGAACTTGCCATCTCCGGCAGCGTCTACGTCTATGAAATACGCCTGAAAGAGCGCCTGATAACGCCCTACAACCTTACGGCAGACGTTACGGCAAACGCCGAATCGCCCGAACTCATCGACGTGCTGCTCTCGTGGAACCAAGACCTCGGCTTCGCCGACAGTTTTGAGACCTACGAAGATTTCTCGACCAAGTTCGGCGAATGGACAACCTACGACCTCGACAACTTGCCCGTCTATCCTATCGGACTCGGCTCAGCCGACAATGTAGTAAGTTTCCCCGGCTCGGGAACGGCAACGCAACCGAAACCGGCAGCGCCGATGGTGTTTAACCCCAAGATGACAGTTCCGTCGATGGCAGCTGACCAGGCAATCCTTGCTCCGACCGGCGACAAAACCGTTATCTTCTTCTCGCCGCAACGCGCAACCGCCGACAAGTGGCTCATCTCGCCTGCGCAAGTGATTCGCGAAGGCTACGAATGGCACGTCACGGCAAAGGCTTATTCATCCTATCCGGAAACCGTTGAATTCTGCATCTCCGAATCGCCCGAACCGGCAAACTTCACCGTGCTCGACCAAGTACAGTTGCCCGAAGGCTACTGGCAAACCTATTCGCTCGACCTCGGCGCTTATGCCGGCAAGACGGTCTACCTCGGCATTCACTACATCTCTAACGATGCCTTCTTGGCGCAAGTCGACGACTTCTATGTAGGTCCCGGCGAGGGCGGCGCAGCGGGCTTTGTCGGCGATGTGCAGAATTATAGCGTTTCGCTCGACGGAAATAATGTAGGAACGACACAATCGACCGACTATACCTTCTCGGCACTGCAGAACGTCAACCACGTGTTCGGCGTTGCGGCACACTATCTGTCGGGCGACTCCGAGACCGCATTCTATAACTATCAGGCGCAGGGCGGCGTTGCCAACCTTGAGCGCATAGGTGTAACCGTTGCCGGCACGAAGGGCGCAATCGTCGTTACCGCCGATAGCCTGCAAACGGTTGAAGTCTACGGCGCAACCGGCATCCGATATGCCTCGGCTACGGTCGACGGCAGCGTCGAAATGGCGCTTCCGCCAGGTCTTTACCTCGTGCGCGTCGGTCAAACCTCGGCGAAAGTTGTTGTGAGATAATTCGAAATAACAAATAATAATACAAATGGAAGAAAAAAAGCAAGAAGGGGTTAACATCCCCGAAAACGCGTTTCGCGAGTTGAAGCCGGGCGAACAATACGTGCCGGTGATGCGACCCGGCGAAGAATATCCGGAGGTTACGCCCTATTCGGTGACGATGGGCTTGCTGATGGCGGTGATTTTCAGTGCCGCGGCGGCATACCTCGGGTTGAAAGTCGGTCAGGTGTTTGAGGCGGCTATCCCAATCGCAATCATCGCCGTAGGACTTTCCGGCGTACTCAAAAAGAAAGGCGCACTCGGACAAAACGTCATCATTCAATCGATTGGCGCATCGTCGGGCATCGTGGTTGCCGGAGCAATCTTTACGCTTCCCGCACTCTACATCCTGCAAGAACGCTATGGCGACGCCATCAGCGTAAGTTTCTTGGAAATATTCCTCAGCTCGTTGCTCGGCGGCGTGCTCGGAATCTTGTTCTTCATCCCGTTCCGTAAGTACTTCTGCGCTGACATGCACGGCAAATTCCCGTTCCCGGAAGCCACAGCCACCACGCAAGTGCTCATCTCGGGCGAGAAAGCCGGCTCGCAAGCCAAGCCGCTTATCATTGCCGGACTCGTCGGCGGTATCTACGACTTCCTGTTGTCGACGTTCGGATGGTGGAGCGAAGTGCTCACCACCAAAGCAACGGCGTGGGGCGCGCACATCGCAGAGCAAACCAAGATGGTGTTTAAAATCAACACCGGCGCCGCCGTGCTCGGCTTGGGCTATATCGTCGGTTTGAAATATAGTTTCATCATCTTTGCCGGTAGCGCATTCGTGTGGTACGTCATCGTTCCGCTGATTGGCTCGGTAACGCCGACGTTCGACTCGCCGGAGATGATATTTACCGGACAAGCACGCTACATCGGTATCGGCGGTATCGCCATGTCGGGAATCATCGGCATCATCAAGTCGTGGGGCATCATTCGCGGCGCCGTAGGACTTGCCGGACGCGAGATTCGCAACAAAGGCGGCGAAGTTAAGCAAGTGGCACGCACGCAGAAAGACATCTCGATGAAAGTGCTCACGTTCTCGCTCATCGCAGCGCTCGTCATCACTTTCGTGTTCTTCTACTTCGGCGTGATACACAACCTGTTCCAGACACTCGTTGCATTCATCGTAGTTACAGTCATCGCCTTCCTCTTTACGACCGTTGCTGCAAACGCAATCGCCATCGTGGGCACCAACCCGGTGTCGGGAATGACGCTTATGACGCTCATCGTGGCTTCGGCAGTGTTTGTTGCCATCGGACTTAAAGGTGCAGCCGGAATCGTTGCGTCGATGGTCATCGGAGGCGTTGTTTGCACGGCGTTGTCGATGGCAGGCGGTATGGTGACGGATATGAAAATCGGCTATTGGTTGGGAAGTACGCCCAAGAAGCAACAGACGTGGAAACTCGTCGGCACGCTCGTTTCGGCGGCTACCGTCGGCGGCGTTGTGCTTATCCTTGCCAAGGTCTACGGCTTCTACGGACCGAACGCACTTGCCGCACCGCAAGCAAACGCAATGGCAGCCGTCATCGAACCGTTGATGATGGGTGGCAAAACGCCGTGGTTGCTCTACGGCGTAGGCGCAATTCTTGCCGTACTGCTTAACTGGCTCGGCGTTCCCGCATTGGCATTCTCGTTGGGTATGTTCATTCCTCTCGAACTCAACGCACCGCTTTTGGTCGGCGGTTTGGTAAGCTGGTTTGTAAGCAATCGTTCGAAAGACGAAGACCTCAACAAGGCTCGTCAAGAGCGCGGTACGCTTCTCGCGTCGGGATTCATTGCCGGTGGTGCTTTGATGGGCGTAGTCAGCGCAGGTATGCGTTTCGGCGGCTTTGAGTATACGCACAATCTGTCGGAATCGACAATGCAAATCGGCGGTATCGTCGTTTACGCATTGCTCATCGGCTACCTCATCTGGGATTGCCTCCGCGCAAAGAAAGCATAGCAAACTATTGCAAAAATACGTGGCAATTTGTTTGCAAAACACAAAAGATGCGACCCCGAGCGGAGCCGCATCTTTTTTGTGGCATAAATTTAATTTGCCGGTAATTTGCTGAGGGGCAAAAGTGCAATGTTGTTGGTTTTGCTAAGTTGTTGATAATCAGTACTTAGGTTGGTTTGCTTAACATAAATTTAATTTGCTGGTAATTTGCTGAGGAGCAAAAGTGCAATGTTGTTGGTTTTGCTAAGTTGTTGAAAATAAGTACTTAGGTTGGTTTCTTTAACATAAATTTAATTTGCGGTAATTTGCTGACTATTTCATAAAAACGACCAACCGTCTGCGCGGGGCAGGCGGTTGGTCGCATTTTGTATGTCTGATTGCCTTATTTCAGTGTGAATTTGAGTGCGGCTTTGGGGTCGGTCGACGATGCGGCAACGATGGCTGTAAATTCGCCGGGCTCGGCGACCCATTTGCCGACGCTGTCGTCGTAGTAGCTCAGCGCCGAGCGGTCGATGGTGAATTCTACCGTCTTGGTTTCGCCGGGAAGGAGTTTTACTTTTCGGAATCCTTTGAGTTCTTTCGCGGGGCGAACGAGTCGCGATTGGCTGTCGGCGATGTAGAGTTGTACGACTTCTTTGCCGATGCATTTTCCGACGTTTTTGACGTCGACCGAAACGGTTATTGTGCCGTCGGCGTCGATTGTCGGGCTGCTGATTTTCGCGCCGGAATATTCAAACTTGGTGTACGACAATCCGTGCCCGAAGCTGAATAGCGGCTTGATGTTGCGGCTGTCGGCGAAGCGGTAGCCCACGAAGATGCTTTCGTTGTAGCGCACGTTTATGCTGTCGCCGGGGTGTTCGCCGAGGCTGTGAGCGCCGACGTCGGCGAGGCGTTGCGGGAAGGTGAATGGTAGTTTGCCCGACGGGTTGACGTCGCCGAAAGCCACGCGCGCCAGTGCGTTGCCGGCTTCGGTGCCGCAATACCATGCTTCGACGATTGCCGGTACGGTTTTTACCCATGGCATTTCAACGGCGTTGCCGCTGATTATTACAACGGCGATGTTCGGGTTAGCCTTTGAAAGTGCTTCGACGAGAGCGTCTTGCTCGTAGGGCAGCGCCATCGATTCGCGGTCGTTGCCTTCGCAGTCTTGTCCGTCGTTTTTGTTCAGACCGCCGATGAAGAGCACCATGTCTGCCTCGCGAGCGGCTTCGACGGCTTCGGCACGCAACGTGGCGAGGTCGAAGATTTTCTCGGGAGCAACGGCGCCTTTAACGTCTTGTGCAGCCACTGCCGGCGATGCGTAGCCCGTTTTGTAGACCACTTCGATGCCGGCGCGGCGAGCGCGTTCTTCGATGCCTTCAAGCGGCGACACTTCATATTTTACTTTCAGGGACGACGAGCCTCCGCCGATGGTCATCGGATGTGTTGCGTTTTCGCCAACCACCAGTAGTCGGCGCACGCGTGTCGGGTCGATGGGCAGGGTGTTTTTGTCGTTCTTGAGCAGCACGATGCCTTCTTCGGCGATGGTGCGTGCGGCAAGGGCATGTTCGGCGGTGGCGAATGAGCCGAGCGGGCGGTTGGGCGCCAGGTTGGTGCGGAACACCATTCGGAGGATGCGAGACACCTTGTCGTCGAGTTCGGCAGTAGTCACTTTTCCGCTGCGGAGCATTTCCAAGTAGGGATTTGCCATATAGTAATAGTCGTAGGCATTGCTTACGCCCGAGCTCATGCCGTCGGTCCACGAGCCGAACTCCATATCGAGTCCGTTTCGGATGGCTTGCTCGGTGTTGTGAGTGCCGCCCCAGTCGGAGATTACGACGCCGTCGAACTTCCAGTCGCGTTTGAGGATGTCGTTAAGCAGATATTGGTTGTGGCAACATTGTTGGCCTTTGTATTGGTTGTAAGCGCCCATAATCGCCCAGGCGTTACCTTCGGTAACGGCTGCGTGGAATGCGGGAAGATAGATTTCGTGGAGGGCGCGGTCGTCGACAATGACGTTGATGTGTCCGCGCCAGCGCTCTTGATTGTTGAGGGCGTAATGCTTGACGCAGGCAGCCACGCCGTTGGCTTGCACGGCTTTAATGTATGGAACGACCATTCGCGAAGCGAGGTATGGGTCTTCGCCGAGGTATTCGAAGTTGCGCCCGTTTAGCGGCGTGCGGTAGATGTTGCAGCCGGGTCCGAGCAGGATGTTTTTGTTGCGATAGCGTGCCTCTTCGCCGATTGTGCGGCCGTAGAGGTGCGACATTTGCTCGTTCCAAGTAGCAGCCAAGCAGGTAAGAGCGGGCAGAGCCGTGCAGGAGTCGTTGGTCCAGCCGGCGCCGCCCCACTCATCCCAAATCACTTCTTGACGTATTCCGTGCGGGCCGTCGGTGGTCCAGTTTTCGGGGATGCCGAGACGCGGCACACCCGGCGAACTGAATTTCGACTGGGCATGAATCATTGCAACTTTCTCTTCGAGAGTCATGCGGTGTAGAGCGTCTTGAACGCGCTCTTCGATAGGCTTTTGCGGGTTCAGATAGTCGGGAGTCTGTGCCGCGCCTACCGATGCCATCAAACCGATGGCAAGGGTTAACATTAATTTTTTCATTGTTGTATTGGTTTTTGTTAAGTGATTTGTCTGCGTTAGTTGTATTTTTTGTGGTGCGATTTGTCGTCGGGCTCTTCGTAGTCGTCGTAGTCGTCGAATTCATCGTCGCCGAAATCGTCGTAGTTTTCCATCGCGCTAAACTCTTCGAGAGCAGCCTCGATGTCTCTCATACTGAATCTGCGAGATAATCCGTGTGCTTCGATCGACTGCGTGAAGTCAGCCATTTTGATAGCGGCTTCGGCGGCTTCAGCGCCTTTATTGCCGAGCGCACCGCCTGCGCGGTCGAGTGCTTGTTGTTCGTTCTCGGTGGTAAGCACGCCGAAAATGATAGGAGCATTTCCGACTGTGTTGAGTTGAGCAACGCCTGCCGTCACGCTTTGGCAAACGTAGTCGAAGTGGGGCGTATCGCCGCGAATGACGCAACCGATAACGATAACTGCGCTGATGTTTTCAATGTCCATCATGCGCGCGGCGGCGTAGGTCAATTCGACTGTTCCCGGCACGTGCTTTACGATGACGTCCTTGTAGCCTTCGCGCTTGAACACGTCGAGTGCGCCTTGGAGCAGGGCTTCGGTGATGTTCGAATTCCACTCAGCCACGGCGATGGCAAAGAGGGGTTTGTGTAATTTCGGCAAGTTTGACTTGGATTTTTTCGTTGCTTTCAGTTTAGTTGACATATTGTTATGGTTTTTGTTTACAAATTTACGCTAATTTATGGTTAATACAAAGATTCGCCGTTAAAACTTGCTTTTTCGGCTCGGACGTAGCTTGCGGTAGCCCCACATCCAGAGTAGCGGCAGGCAGACGCCGGCGAGCGAGTAGAGCACCCAAAAACCGTCGTTCGGGTGGTCGTGAATGACCATGTGGCAGCCGATTTGCGCGAAGTCGAGGTCGTACCACCAAATCTTGATGAGGCTGACCGCTTTGAACGACACGATGTGGAAGATGTAGATGTAGAGCGACATCTCGCCGCAGCGGACGAGCGCGCGCTTGACAATCGACTCTCGGCGGTCAATGAGCCGCGACAGTTGATAAGTGACGAAAAATCCGGCGATGCCGGTGAGTGGCAGCGTAGCCACGTCGCGCATCTTTGGCGATAGGTTCATGCCCGCCCAATGCTCGTGAGTGCCGACGGCGAGGAGCACGAGGCAGCCGACGATTGTCGCCCAATACCACGGGCTGCGCACGTTTGTGCCGATGCGCTGCTCGATGATGCGATAAATGACGCCGAAGCCGAAGAAAAACATTCCCCAGGTCTCGCGAATGCCGCCTTGCACGATGCTGACGCGCAATCCGTAGTTGATTTTCAGCGCGGCAAAGCCCAGAGCTCCAAGGCAAATCAGCGCTGCCGCTTGCCATCCCGTGCGCGATTTGCCGCGGTTGTCGAGCAGTCGATAGAGTATCAAAAAGAGAATGCTCGTGATGAGCAGTGCGCGGAAAAACCAGAATGCGCCGGCGAGAAATTCGTCGTAGCCGCCCATCGAAAACACAATGTTGACGGCGCGTTGCAGTCCTTGTTGAAGGGTGTAGGGGTGGGTGACGCCGCCCGACCAGTTGCCGTAGGTTTCGTTGAGAATGCCCCACGAGAACATCAAGTTGTGGATGAGCAGAAAGAAGATGCTCCACTTGACAAACGGCACGTATAAGCCTTTGAACCGCTTTGCGCAGAATTGCCACGGTTCGTCGACGTGTGCTCGCGTGAAAAAGTAGCCTGCCGTGATAAAAAACAGCGGCATGTGGAAGAGATAAATCAGGCTCATCAGTGTTCCGGGGCACTCGGCATGCCCGACCACCATCAGTATTATGGCTATTCCTTTTGCTATCGATATGGATGTGTTGCGTTGACTCATAAAAAAATGTTATTTGAGCCACAAAATTACGAACTTTTTAGCATTTTTAGGCTCCTTGTTTACTAAATTTTTCGTATCTTTGTATGCTTATTACGGCAAAGCGGTAATTCGTTTTGCAATGATGCGGTTTTGTTGTTGTAAGTGCTTATATAATAATTATTTATGGAAGAAAACAAAGAAAAGTATAGTGCGAGTAACATTCAGGTACTCGAGGGCTTGGAGGCAGTTCGAAAGCGTCCGGCGATGTATATCGGCGACACCGGACATAAAGGTTTGCACCATTTGGTGTACGAAGTAGTCGATAACTCAATCGACGAGGCGCTTGCCGGATTTGCCAATCACATTGAAGTAACAATCGGCGAAGATAATTCAATCAAAGTTGTCGACAACGGTCGCGGTATTCCTGTCGATAAGCATGCCAAACTGAACAAATCGGCGCTCGAGGTTGTAATGACCGTGCTCCACGCCGGCGGTAAGTTCGATAAAGGCTCGTACAAGGTGTCGGGCGGCTTGCACGGCGTAGGTGTGTCGTGTGTCAACGCTCTGTCGGAATATTTGCGCGCTGAAGTTCGCCGCGACGGCAAACTTTATATGCAAGAATATGCCTACGGCCATCCGAAAGCGCCGGTAGCAGTCGTCGGCGAGTCGACCGAATCGGGTACGACGGTGATTTTCAAGCCGGACAAAACAATTTTTACCGAAACAACCGTCTACGACTTCGATACGTTGGCAAATCGTCTGCGCGACTTGGCATATCTGAATGCCGGTATCCGCTTGACGCTCACCGACAAACGCGTTGTCGACGAGCAAGGCAATCCCAAGCGCGAAGTGTTCTACTCCGAAGAGGGCTTGAAGGAGTTTGTTCGCTACATCGACCAAACAAAAGAGCAACTCATCGACGACATTATCTATATCAACACCGAGCGCCAGGGCATCCCCGTAGAGGTTGCGTTCACCTACAATACGTCGTTCAACGAAACGATTCTTTCGTTCGTCAACAATATTAATACCATCGAAGGCGGTACGCACCTGACGGGCTTCCGCCGCGGCTTGACGTTTACGCTCAAGAAATATGCTGAAGACTCGAAGATGCTCGAAAAGGTTAAAATCGACATCTCCAGCGACGACTTCCGCGAAGGTCTTACGGCTGTCGTTTCGGTGAAGGTGCTCGAGCCGCAGTTTGAGGGTCAGACGAAGACGAAGCTCGGCAACAACGAGGTTATCGGCGCCGTGCAGACAGCTGTCAGCGAGGCTCTGAAAAACTACCTCGAAGAGCATCCTCGTCAGGCGCGTACGATTGTCGAAAAGATTATCCTCGCCGCGCAAGCACGCCATGCCGCTTACAACGCGCGCAAGAAGGTACAGACGGGCTCGTCGCTCTCGGGCGGCCTTCCCGGCAAACTCGCCGCTTGCTCGTCGCGTAAACCGGAAGAATGTGAGCTCTTCCTCGTCGAGGGTGACTCGGCAGGCGGTTCGGCTAAGAAAGGTCGCGACCGCAAATTCCAAGCGATTTTGCCGTTGCGCGGTAAGATTCTTAACGTCGAGAAGGCTATGGAGCACAAGGTGTTCGACAGCGAAGAAATTACCAACATCTTCAAGGCTTTGGGCGTGACAATCGGTACTGAAGAAGATAGCAAGGCAGTGAATATCAGCAAACTGCGCTACCATAAGATTATCATTATGACCGATGCCGACGTCGATGGCGCCCACATTGCAACCCTCCTGATGACGCTCTTCTTCCGCCGCATGCGCGCCGTTATCGAAGACGGCTACCTCTATCTGGCAACGCCGCCGCTCTACCGCTGCAGCAAAGGCGAAACGTCGCGTTATTGCTGGACCGACGAGCAACTGCAAGAATTTATCGACACCTACGGCAAGGGCGAAGAAAAGCAAGTCAAGGTGCAACGCTATAAAGGTCTTGGTGAGATGAATGCCGACCAGCTTTGGGACACTACGATGGACCCGTCGACTCGTCTGCTCAAGCAAGTGACCATCGAAGACGTTGTCAAAGCCGACCGCGTATTCTCGATGCTCATGGGCGAAGACGTAGGTCCGCGCCGCGACTTCATCGAACAAAATGCTCATTATGCCGTTATCGACGCATAACATTAATAATCTCGGTAGGGTAGCGCAGCTACTCTGCCGATTCTTTTAACAAGCAAATAACTAAAAAACGAAAATATTATGGGTAAAAAAGCATTGTTAATGATTCTGGACGGTTGGGGAATTGGCAACCATACCGAATCGGACGTCATCTTCACGACACCGACACCCTATTGGGATTATCTTTTGAAAGAATATCCGCATTCGCAACTTCAAGCGAGCGGCGAAAACGTAGGTTTGCCCGACGGTCAAATGGGTAACTCCGAAGTGGGTCACCTCAACATCGGTGCAGGTCGCGTTGTATATCAAGACTTGGTGAAAATCAACAAATCGGTAGCCGACAAGTCGATTCTCAACAACAAAGAAATCGTATCGGCATTTACGTATGCCAAGGAGAACGGCAAAGCCATCCACTTTATGGGGCTTACCAGCAACGGCGGCGTGCACAGTTCGCTCGAGCATCTCTTCGCACTTTGCGACATTGCAAAGCATTACGGACTTGAGCGCGTCTATCTGCACTGCTTTATGGACGGCCGCGACACCGACCCCAGAAGCGGTCTCGGATTTATCCAACAAGTGGAAGACCACTGCAAGAAGTCGGCAGGCGTAATAGCTTCAATCGTCGGTCGTTTCTACGCAATGGACCGCGACAAACGTTGGGAACGCGTCAAAGAGGCTTACGACTTGCTCGTTGAGGGCAAAGGCACACAAGCTACCGACATGGTTCAAGCGATGCAAGACTCTTACGATGCCGACGTGACCGACGAATTCGTTAAACCTATCAACAATTCTACAGTCGACGGAACTATCAAAGAAGGCGACGCCGTTATCTTCTTCAACTACCGCAACGACCGCGCAAAAGAGCTTACCATCGCTCTTACGCAACAAGATATGCCGGAAGCCGGTATGCACACCATCCCCGGTCTGCAATACTACTGCATGACGCCCTACGATGCTTCGTTCAAAGGCGTTCACATCCTTTTCGACAAGGAAAACGTGCAAAACACTCTCGGCGAATATCTTTCGACGAACGGCAAAACTCAACTTCACATCGCCGAAACCGAAAAGTATGCCCACGTGACATTCTTCTTCAACGGCGGTCGCGAAACTCCCTACGACAACGAAGACCGCATCCTTGTGCCTTCGCCGAAGGTGGCTACCTACGACCTCAAGCCTGAAATGAGCGCTTACGAGGTGAAAGACAAACTCGTTGCCGCCATCAGTGAGGAGAAGTACGACTTCATCGTGGTTAACTATGCTAACGGCGACATGGTAGGACATACGGGCATCTACGACGCTATAAAACAGGCTGTTACGGCAATCGACAACTGCGTTAAAGATACCGTTGAGGCTGCCAAGGCGCACGATTATGAGGTGATTATCATCGCTGACCACGGTAATGCCGACAACGCTCTCAACAGCGACGGAACGCCCAACACTGCGCACTCGCTCAACCCGGTGCCCTGCGTTTACGTTACCGCTAACAAGCAAGCCACTGTTGCAGACGGCATCCTTGCCGACGTTGCTCCCACAATCTTGAAGATTATGGGCATGCCGCAACCGGCTGACATGACCGGCAAGGCGCTGATTTAGAAGATTCTTCTTTATACTATTACCGGCGTGGGGGTTGCAGACTCCCACGCCGGTTTTGTTAATATAAGATAAATCAAGAGATTAGCACACCGATATGATATAACATGAGATAGCCGATGACTTCGCTGTGCTATTTGTTGAGAATAGCAGACAAATCTGAGGCAGAGAGCCTGGTGGCTCGCATAATCGCATCGTCGTCAAGTCCCATAGCCTTCAATTCCTTAGCTATAGCGATTGACTTCATCTTTTCGCCTTTTTCTATGCCTTCTTCCAAACCCTCAGCGCGACCCTCGGCGCGGCCTTTCTCCAAACCTTTCGCCATGCCTTCTTCCAAACCCTCGGCAC
>JBJEDO010000106.1:37784-47954 GCA_051872155.1 Candidatus Limisoma sp. | reverse complement strand
GGCGAACAGCCAGGCATATACCGATGTGGAATCATACCTTCCCGACATCTGGAAGTCCGACCAAGCAACAATCAAGTACACTAATCAATAAAGGGAATAACTAATAATATTGTGGGCTGCAAGCGGCAAAGAATTGCCGATTGCAGCCTCTTTTTGTTAACAGACTTTGCTTGATGAAGAATAGTCGTGTGCGGGGTGGTAAGCCCGATACACGCTAAAAAATTGCACCCCGGAGGTTTGAAACTTCCGGGGTGCAAGTCAATTAGCGGTATGTCGCAGCGTTACTTTTCGATGATAACTTTGCGATTTGTAACAGTCTGAGTTCGTTTGTCGAACGTGCGGAGGATGTAGACGCCCGGAGCCTCAGGCTTAGCGGGTAAGCAGAGACCGCTGACGGTGTACCATTGCGTGCTGCAATCAGCCGCCGCGTTGATGTCTTCGATGCCCGACATGCTGAACGGAACAACGAACGGCGAACTGTGCGAACCGATGATGGCATCCTCTTCGTAGTTAACGGTTACTGTCGATACGTAGATCTGACCGTCGCGTACAATCTTGAAGCGCAGCGTCTGCTTTTCTTCGCCTGGAACGGTGAAGTAGGCGAGACCTTCGTCGTTAGAGATTTGTACGTTTCGGCAATCCGTGTCGTCGAACACACCGACTTCGTAGCCGATAGCCGGCTCGTCTTCCCAAGTGATGGCAGCCACGATACACATGTTGCCCGGGAAGAGGTGGTAGTCAACCGGAGTGAATACGCCGGAAGCAAATTCCGTAACTTCGGCAGTGCTTTCGCCCTTCTTCGAAGCACCGTAGGTCGACGCTGTCGACATGGTAGGATAGTCGAGCGTGCGATTTCCAGCCGTTGCGCTTTGAAGCATGTAGCCTTGTCCCGGCATAAGTGCGTTGAGCGAGCCGTTCCATTCGTAGCCGTCATACATTGCAAAGCCGCGTTGACCCTTGATGACGTCGCCGTTCTGCGGGTCGATTCCTGCAAGAGCGTCGGCAACGCTTGATGTCTGCATTGAGTTGTAGGCAATCCAGTTCCATCCTGGTTGGATAGTGATTCGGCGTTGCTCGGCGGTAAGTCGGTTACCAACGAAGTTCAGAGCCTGCGGAGCAGTCATATGAAGTTTGTACATCGATTGGTTGTCGACGTCGAACGAAGTTCCGAAGAATTGACCGTTTTCGAACGTTCCGAATACAGTCTGATTCTTTACTAAGTCGGCAGTCGTAGCCACCGGGCTGAATACATGTTCGACATTCATTTCGTCGGCATGAACGTAGAACGAAACCCAGTTCCAACCTTGTGCAAGTTCGCGAGTTTGCTCGATAAGACCGGAAGCGTTGAGAGCAATCGGTTCGGCAAATGTTCCGAATACGCGGTTATCGCCGAAGTTGATAGTCTGCGAAGCGACAAGTTCGGGATACTTGATGCCCGTGCTGTTGTCGTAAGCGTAGAACGTAACAGGCTTGTCGGTATCGCTTTCATTGCCATAGATGTCGAGCAGAACGAAGTAGTTGTCGTAGCGAGCGCTGTAGGTCGGTTTAGCCACGCCACGGCATTCGCCGTCGATAAATACTGCAACGATATCTTCGGGGTCGTTGGCGGGTTGTCCGAGTATCGAGAGCGTGCCGACAAGGTTCATCGATTGTTCGAAGTCAGCCGGATTAACGCTCCATTCCGGCATCTCGCCGGTAACATTTACGTCGAGGGTGAAGGGCACTTCGATATCGTCGTTGCCAATGAGGTAGAGTGTGCGGCTATAGTTGCCTATAGGTGTTGACTCTGCCACGGTAAATGTCACTTGTTGTTGTGCGAGCGGGTCGATAGTACCATTGTCAATATCTGCGGTGAGCCATGACGGCATTCCGCTGATTTCCCACATCTGTTGTTTGCCGCCGTTGTTGATAACGTCGACAGTAAACGTAGCGGGTTCGTCGACCAATTTGTTGAGCGAAATCGCATCGTTGCTCCAAGAGAGTTGACGGGCGTTGACGAATGCTGACCAACAGATGTCGGAGCAGGTGTTGCCATTGACGTCGCGTACGTTCTTAACGGTGAAGTTGAGCGTGCATCCGTCAATTGTGGTTTCGTCTTCTTTGAGTGTTATCACAATCTTGTTGTCGCTTGCCGTATAAGAGAAACTTACGTTTTGCTCAGTTGGTTTGAGACGCAATGCGGGTGCCTCGTCGGTGTAGGCTGAAGTGCTGACGCCTGCATGTTTGCCGCTTACGAGGTCGATGTCGGAGCCGTTAGTAATCATCTGGTTGTATTCGTTCAATGTCTTTTCTTCGAACGGATAGTAAGCAACCAGACCGGGTTCTTGTCCTGTGAGACGCATCTTGCGATTCGCGCGGAGCAAATCTGCATTTATTGTAGCGTTCCAAACGCGCAATTCGTCGACTTGTCCGGTGAATTGGCGGTCGAAAGCGTATTTGCCTTCAACTGACATGCTACGACGAGCACCAATGTAAAGCGAATCGGTAGCGATTGCACCAACTTTCGATGCGTTGAGAGCAAGAGTACGGGCGCCATCGACATAGACTGCCGCATTACCGTTGCGCATCACGTTGAGGGCAACGTGGTGCCATGCGTTGTTGGTAATCATAGAACTACTTGCTTCGTAGGTGTTGTCTTTGGTTGTTAGACGCAATTGACCGTCTTTGGTGAGCCAAAGTCCTGTTTCGCCGCTTTGCAAAAGTTGAGTTTCTCCCGTTTGCTTGTCGGCGCGCATCCAAAGTTCTACAGCATAGTCGTCGGTGTCGAGTGGTGAGCATTCTGTCATATTGATGCCGATGCGGTTTTTGCCGTTGAGGGCAATAGCCTTGTTTTCGTTGTTGATATACCACGATTCGGCTGCCGTAGTCATATTGCGTGAACGCGAGTAGTCGCGGATAGCCGTTCCTTCGCCTTCGTTCATCTTCCAGTATCCAATCAAGTGGCGGGTCGACGGACGTTTGGTTTTAGAGCGGTCGAGGAGCGATACTTCTACGCTACGTGCTTCGTCCCAGAGACACAATTCGTGGATTGATGCACTGAGATTTTGACCTACGGCGAGTTTTCCATTGCCTGTATATTGAGCAACCGAAGTGTCGCTGAACAGGTTGACAGTGCTATCGTCGGAAGCAACAGTAGCGTTGAATAAGCCACCGGGGTTGGTGCGTTCGTAACTCAAATGCAAGAATGCCCATTTGTCCATCGGAATGGCTTCGGCAGACGTATAGGTGTCATTGCCAATCGTCACGACAAGATGGTTGCTTTCGTCGATTGCTGCTGCAAACTTTGCATTTCCGCTGCCGTGGCTGAGGATTGTTCCCGAAGCCCTGGCGTTGAGCCAGAGGTCGAAAGCAAAACTCTTGTCGGAAAGGTTGATGTCTGCCTCGGTAGTGGCTGCTTGTGCCATATTTGCCAAGTTGAGAGCCGTGGCATGGTCTACGGTAGAGCCGTTGAGCACACCGGTTACAAGGAAGTTTTTCGTCTCGAGAAGTTCGTCTTTGAGAATGTCTTCGTTGAAGGTTACGCTGATGTCATCGGCAGCGGTAAGCACTCCGTTGGTAGGGGTCGGCATACCGAGAATAGTCGGTTTTTGCATATCTTTAACGAGTGTAATCTCTTGACTTGAGTTGTAGACCTCATCCAGTCCATAAGTGCAGACTGAAATCACGCGAAATACGTATGTGCCGTCGTTGAAGTTGTGCATATCGAGGTCGTAATTGACTGTCGAGCCTTCGGTTGGCAACGGTTCTGAGGTCGATGTCGTCTCGTCGGTTCCTACCAGATACTCGTGAAGCAAATTCCAATCGGTATCGCCTTGTCGCTTATACTGAATGCGGAATGCCTTCAAGTTGAGATAATTGCGGTCGAAATTATTGAACGAAACGGTCACCTTGTCGCCCACGCTGCTGTTGAGTGTTGTGCGCGACAGATTCATGTTGACGGTCGACGATGATGGTGCGAAGTGGGCGGTAACGTAGACAGAATCGGCTATTTGCTCCCATGTGCTTGTCGGGTCGTACTGCGATTGCGAAGCGAGTACGATACCGATGTTGTCATAGTCGAGCACACCAAGGTTGGTTTGCGTGAGTTGAAGTGCTTTTGTTACTGTTTCACCTGCCGAAATCTTGATGATTCTGCCGTCGGTGAGCGGTTGACCGTCGATGGTCAGTTTCGCACCGTCGGGGTTGGTTTCATCAATCATCATAAGTCGGTAGTATACATCCTCGTTTGTCTGACTCTCGTTTGTCATCCGAAGGGTGTAGTTGGCGGGTTGTCCTGCCGGGACGTCGGTTACGGTAGCAACATCAACGGCAATTTTCGGCACTTCGATTTGCATGGTTGCTTCCATTATGGTGGTGCCGGGATGATAGTACTTGGTCTTTACTTCACCTTCGTAAGGACCTGACGTTTGACCGCCGCGAGTGCGGAAGACCGGTGAATAATAATTGACATCGTAGACGTCAACAGTGAGTGCGTCGTCGTCGCCGGTTTCAGCCAACGTGTAACTGAACGTAGAATACTCGGTTTCGGAGGTTTCGCCTGAAGTAATAGTGCCCAAACCGGTTTCTGTCGAAATGCGCGCGGTGAAGCCTGCTCCCAAGATGTTGAATCCTGTTTCTTCACCTAAGTGGGCAATCGTGGCGAATTCGGTTTCGTACGATTGGCTCTTGCAGTTTTCGTTGGTTGTGGTAGCTGTGATTGACGAGCCTGCCTCAAACGAATAGTTCTTGGTGCCGTCAGCGCGATGGTTATATGCTTCCACCTTTTGATATTCGTTGTACCATAACTTGTTTATCCAAGTGTTGATTTGGTTGTTGTACCAAATAATTTCGTCGGAACAAGATGGGGCTTGAGGTCCACGTTTCATTGTGTACGACTTACCGGTTGACGAGAATCTGCGATTGCTACCCCAAATGGCGTCATTATTGCTCGTTCCATATCCTTTGTCCTCAGGCTTGAGTGTGGTGAGATAAACTATCTCATCGGCTTTCGGAGTATAGGAGTTGATGTCGGTCACATAAGTGAGTTTCGAATTGCGCAAATTGATAAGATTCGGGATAAGCACGTTTTCGATGTAGTTTGCTGTGTAGGCAAACTCGGTTTCAAATTGCAGACCGGTAGTGTAGGTGTCTTGAACGTCAAGTTTATATCCGCTACCGTCGGGATAGAAGCCTACTTTTCGAGCCAAACCGTAAACGAGGTTATTGGCGGTACCGATAAACAGGTCGCCCTTATCGCCTACATATTCCGGTTCGGAAGAAGTCGATATTTCTTTCTCTGCAGTAATCGTACTCGTCCACGACTTTGCGTTTTGTGTATTAAACGTGAAGTTTACGCCAAATTCGGTGTTGGATTTTGCCTCAGTTTCGGAAATTACAATAAATCCTAATCCTGAGCCGAATTTTGCATCATAGCCGAGGTGCAGTGTCATCGAAGCATAGTTGTCGGACGATATAGTTTCGATAGTCGACTTGCTTTTCGACGTTATCGAGCCTTTAGTCCACGATGCGCTTGAAGCAGTGCCGGGCGGGTCGCGAAGAATCATGTTAAGCAGTGTCGGACCGGATGTTACGAAGTTGTTGCCTGTCGGCAAGCAACCGAGGATGATGCCTTCAAGCATATTCGAGCCGTCGCTGCCGGGATCCCACATATAAGTGCGGTCGGCGATGTCGTAACTCATCGAAATCGTACGTTTGTAGGGCGCGGTGATGTTGGGCAAACCTGCTTTCCAAACATACGTTGCGCTTCCGTTGTCGTCGAGTTTCAGTGTGTTCTCGGTCATATCGTAGAGCGTACCCGGGTCGCCTCCTTGCGGGTTGTTGATGGCAAAAATCTTCTGCTCCGACGATAGCCCGTTGCTTATTGTTACTTCAAGACCGCTCAGCGGTACGATGTCGGTAATGCTTTTGGTCGCATCGTCTTGGTTGACATATTTTTCGGATGCTTTGATGTCGAAAACATATGTTTCCATTTCCTCAAATATCGGAGCACCGTAGGTGTAGACGGGCTTACCGTCGTCGCCTGTAGTATAGATGTCGCCGACGACAAACACTTGGTTGAGGTCGTTGGTGCCGGTATGCTCTTTAATACCGAATGCGCCTTCGCTGTTCGACGTTTGTGCAACGATGAATTCAGGCTTGCTGTGGTGTGTTACGTTGTGCTTTACATTATAGGTGTAAAGTCGGTCAACTTCACCTGCTTTATTGTAGAGCGTGTCGCTCGTTTCCTGTGTAGTCTTGGTGAGGTTGATGGTGGTTGCACTTCCGACAGTTTCGTCTGTAGCAATTACTCGAGGAGCGGAAACGTTGTACATCAACGGCGGAACCATAGCCGAGTATTCTCCCGTGAGCGAGTCGGTGCGGATGATAATCTTCTTTGCATGGTCGGCTGTTGCACCGCGTCGGCTGATGCTCTTGATGTCGGTAGTTGCCGATTCGACAGCAACTTCTTGGTCGTTGATTTCGTAAGTGACAACAGCGCCGTTCACTTTGCGGACCACATTGAGGTCGTAGCGTGTATCGGTTGGCGTAAGAACGAGTTCCGCCTTACCGATATTGTTCTTTGAAAGTCCGAAACCGACAGCCTTATTGCTTTCGATGTCGCCGCCGACTACTTTACCGGTGAAATTGACGAGGGTAGCGTCGGTAAATTCGAGATTCTTTATCTCGCGGTCGAAAGTGATGCGTGTACCCACGCCATTGGGGTCGGCAGGATAGCGTCCGGCGTTGTCAAAGTCGTGACCGTTGAGCGATGCCGTTATATAGTGGTCGCCGATGGGCACGCTGATGGTAAAGTTGCCTTGTGCGTCGGAAGTGATGAGTTGTGAGTCTTTGCTACAAACTGTTCCGTCGACGGCAAACTGTACGCCTTCTACCGGGTAGTTGGTGCCCGTATAGAATACGTGACCGCTTACGGGGAACGACGATACGTCTTCGAAGTCGACTCCACTATGGACGAGCGACGATGAGCCGACGTAGCGTGCCGAATATTGAGGAGAGAACTCATGGATGCCCATCGTGGGCACTACCATATAGTTCGTTCCCTCGCCGCTGAACGGTACGCCGCGAATAGTGTAGTTACCTTGCGTATCGGTGTAGGCGAACAATGAGAGTTGTCCGCTTGTCGGTAACACTTCGCTTGTTGTTGTGGTCATTACGCCGAAACGTGCGTGATTGCCGTTAGCCACGCCGCTGGTCTTTGAATAGTCGTAGGCTGCTGTTTGGTCGCTGATGCCTTCGTCAACCGGCCAATAAGCAATCAGTCCGTCTTCAGTGCCGGCAAGCAGGTGGTTGTAATTCTTCAAAATGTCTTCCTGAGTGAGTGCCTTGTCGCTGAATATGCGCATTTCGTCGACATATCCGCTGAAAGCATTGTCGCCGTTGTAAGTATAACTACCGCCGATGCATATGCCGCTTTCAGTATTAGCATCAAAGTTAATGCTTGAGAGCGTGATTTCTTTTGAAACACTTACGGAATCGGTCTTGTTGATAGCCGTAATTTGCGCTTTCAAGACTTTGCTGACGCTAAGCGTGAGCGATGTAAACTCTTCGGGAGCAAGTATGATGCCCGTATCGTCGGTCTTTTCGCCCTGTGTCAACAATAGTTTGTAGCCGTTGTCGGTGTTTTCGCCAAGACGTAAACTAAGATTCCCGCCCAGGTCAAAGAATACCGGCGATGCGCCGTTTTGTACATCGTTAGGACGCACAAACATTTGAACTGAGAAGTCCTTGCCGTTGAATTTGTCGTTAAGGGTATTTCCGTCAAGGTCTAAGAACAGACCATCGCCGGCTTCACGCGCGCAAACGGAATAGAATTGAGCGGCATCGCTCGTGTTTTCGCTGTTTTTCACCAGGCTGACGCGTGCATCGTTGACTGCTGTTCCTGTTCCGTAGGTTATACGTCCCGAAATAATACCGGTGGAGCGTGCAAAGCCGATGTCGTCTTTGTATATCTCTGTTATCGACGAGCCGCAGTCGGTTTTCGACACAACTCGATATTCATAGTATATGCCCGGCAATGCCGTGTTGTCTTCGTAACTATAGAACGTGTTGGTGCCTTTTTCCCTGTGGAGTGTAGCCCAGGTAGAGGTGCCCTTGACGCGGCGCATCAATTCGTATTGCGTCGGCTGTGCGCCAATCTGAACGGCATCCCACGTTACCTTCACCATGCCTTGGTAATCGCCTTTGGTGGTGGTAATTGCGGTAACTTTAGAGTTGCCGTCAAGTTGCACGACCTCGGTCGTATCGCTTTTTGCGATATATCCGTCGAAGAGCGACGCCTGTATGAGATATCGGTAGCCGTTACATGCCGAAAGGTCTTGGCTATCGACAAAACTGAACTTTACGTCGTTCTGGTTACTAAGAGACTTGGTGCCTATTTGTTCCCATTGGTTGTCGACAGTATTTGTCCTAAAGATGTTATAAGTGAACGGCAATGAGCCTTTATACGGCTCGGTCTGCCACTTCAGCTCAATAGAGTTTTCTCGACCTGTTACCGATTCAACCTGTATGGCAAATGAGGCATCGGTGTTGAGATCGGTGCTAACCGAAAGACGTTCGAGACGAGGTCCGTTGTGCGGTACAAATACCACATCGTAGGTATAATCGTTGAAATAATCGTCTACATCTACGGTAGACTTTAATGTCCCGGCAGGGATATTAGATGTAGCCAACTTCTTCTGAGAAGGGTCGTCTTTTGGACCGACATATACCGACCATGTGCCCGGTTTTACCCTTGGGTCGCCGTTAGCATGTGTCTCCTCTTCCCATGAGAGACTCATCTGTTTCTTCCATTTGTCGAAATTACCTGTAATGTTTTTAGCGCGCACATAATCTTCTACGCCAACTGTGAAGTCGTTCTGACTATATATCTTTGTTTCCGGGTGATCTCGATAACCTGTGCTTGTTGATATCTTATAGGCAGGAACAGTGCAACATTGTTTTACATTGTAATTAAGCACTTCTCCATAATTGTCGCCTTCCGGACAAGTTATGTCAGTGAACGAAAAAGAATCGGCAGCAGTGTTGGCTGTCAGAGCATTACCGCCTCCTTCCCAGTCTGCAGTGTAAGAATATATACCACCGGAACAGCCCCAATCTACAGGCTTCCCGATGAATTTCATCTTGCCATATCCGGTACGTTCCAATCCAAATGGTAAATTTTCATTTTTCACCGGGTTCGGGTCAACAATTACATCCGGATCCCAAGATCGGTACATATTCCCATCGCCATCAGGATAGTGCCAAGTACCTGTAATACGATAATTATCTTTATGCCCAAGTTGGAACTTGTCTTGGTCGATTACAATGGACACGTAATACATACCATCATCTTTCTTATGTGGGTTCCAAAAGCGAACAGTGTAATTGACGCCGTTGACGTTTTTCGTATATGTACTTCCCCACCATTGGTCGGCGCTTCTTTCGGCATTGATAGCACTCTCTGATGTCCAAGCAAGTTCCCAATCCGGTTGACAAAGTTCAGTATATTGATTGCCACCTCCTGCAATTCCATTGGGTAGGACACTTAAAACAGGTCCTCCGTTAGTGTGTGTCCAATATGTGTCATTACCATTCGGGTCGTAAAGCAATACGCATATTATAGTGTAAGGCTCTGTTACTGTGGGTCGGTGTGTAACGACAGAATACTGGTTCTGGTGAAACAAATCAGCAGCGAAGATTTTTGTCGGAAATAAGATTGCTGCCAATATCAGTGTAATCAGCATTACTTTCCACTGTTTGTGACCTTTGTTGCAAGGCGGGCGGGAAGCGTCCTCATACCGCGGAGGTCGTTCCTTGTGTAAAATTTTGTAATTCATGTTGAATTTGTTTAAGTTATTAAAAATAGAATGATGTTAAAAAACGGAGAAAAGACGTAAGTTTTCTATTCTCTATTTGCAAAATAAAGAAAATGATATGTAAAATTCGTGGTATTTCGCGTGGTATTTCATATCCCCGCGCGTGGTATTTTCGAAATACCACGTGGTTTTTCCGAAATACCACAAAATTTTCAAAAAAATTTCATTAAAATCCGTCGGCGTTTAACAGTTGGTGATGAGGTAAGAGGTAAGAGGTGATGAGGTAAGAGGTAAGAGGTAAGAGGTAAGAGGTAAGAGGTGAGAGGTGAGAGGTGAGAGGTGAGAGGTGAGAGGTGAGAGGTGAGAGGTGAGAGGT
>JBJEDO010000106.1:0-37684 GCA_051872155.1 Candidatus Limisoma sp. | reverse complement strand
GCGCGGTTAATGTTTTGACAATCAGCAGGGTAGGGTTGCGACTTGCTGCTACCGGGCGGGCGTGCGGAGCAAAGGGAGTGTGATGTGTATTGCGGTGGCGAGTGTTAGCGAGCTTGCCCGAGCGCTCAGATGCCTCCGAGCGGTCCGTTCCATTAGTCCCATTTCTCCCATTAGACTCATGAGCCACCGTCAGCCCCATTACTCTAAACCACTCATCAACTCATCAACTCATCACACTCATCCACTCATCCACTTACAAAAAAAGGCTGCCCGACGATTTGTCGGACAGCCTGGAGATTATCCCAAAAACTAATTGAAGAATTAGTCTTTAAGCTTCATTTTCATGTATTCGCGGTTGAGGCGAGCGATGTTGCTTAGCGAGATGTTCTTCGGACATTGAGCGGCGCAAGCACCGGTGTTGGTGCAGTTACCGAAGCCGAGTTCGTCCATCTTGCTAACCATAGCTCTAACGCGGCGAGCAGCCTCAACTTTACCTTGCGGAAGCAGTGCGAATTGGCTGACTTTCGCCGAAACGAAGAGCATAGCCGAGCCGTTTTTGCAGGCAGCCACGCAAGCACCACAGCCGATGCAAGTAGCAGAGTCCATAGCCTCGTCGGCAACTTCTTTGGGGATAGGAATTGCGTTAGCATCGCCTGCGCCACCGCAGTTGAACGACACGTAACCGCCGGCTTGTTGAATCTTGTCGAAAGCGCTGCGGTCGACTGTGAGGTCGCGAATTACGGGGAATGCTGCCGAACGCCACGGCTCGATGGTGATAGTGTCGCCGTCGTTGAATTTGCGCATGTGGAGTTGGCAAGTAGTGATGCTACCAACGGGGCCGTGGGGGTTACCGTTGATGTAGAGAGAGCACATACCGCAGATGCCTTCGCGGCAGTCGTTGTCGAACACAACGGGTTCTTCACCTTTTTCTACAAGTTGCTCGTTGAGCATGTCGAGCATCTCGAGGAAGCTGATGTCGGTCGGCACGTGGTCGAGTGCGTAGTCGACAAATTTACCTTCTTCCTTAGGTCCGCGTTGACGCCAGATTTTTAACTTTATATTAATTGAATTTTCCATATTGCTTAAAATTAAAATGCCCTGGGGCTGATTCTACTAAGACTTATAGTTACGAGTTTGAACCTTAATTGCTTCGTAATTCAACGGTTCTTTGAGCAGTACGGGCTTTTCGCCTTCGCCGGCATACTTCCAGCAGCTGACGTACATATATTCGTCGTCGCGGCGTTGAGCTTCGCCGTCTTCCGTTTGATATTCTTCGCGGAAGTGAGCGCCACACGACTCGTTGCGGTGGAGAGCGTCGATAGCCATCAAGCGGCCGATGGTGAAGAAGTCTTCGAGACGGAGAGCTTTTTCGAGCTCGGTGTTGAGCGTATCAGCCTTGCCTGGCACGAACAAGTTGGTGTCGAATTCTTTCTTAAGAGCGTCGATTTGGTCGATAGCCTTGATGAGGTTTTCGCCGGTACGACCCATGCCAACCAAGTTCCACATAATCAAGCCGAGTTCTTTGTGGATAGAGTCGGCAGAGCGTTTGCCGTGGATGTTCATAAGGCGGTCGATGCGAGCGCGAACGCGTGCTTCAGCCTCGTCAAATTCTTTGTCGGTAGTTTTGGGGCAGGGCACCTTAATTTGGTCGGAAAGGTAGTTTTGCATCGTGTAGGGGAGCACGAAGTAGCCGTCGGCAAGACCTTGCATAAGTGCGGAAGCGCCGAGGCGGTTACCGCCGTGGTCGGAGAAGTTGCATTCGCCGATTGCAAACAGACCTTTGACAGATGTTTGAAGTTCGTAGTCGACCCAGATACCACCCATTGTGTAGTGCGAAGCCGGGAAAATCATCATCGGCGTCTTGTACGGGTTGTCGTTGGTAATCATTTCGTACATTTGGAAAAGGTTACCATAGCGAGCGGCGATAACGTCTTCGCCAAGACGGTTGATGGCGTCGGAGAAGTCGAGGTAAACGGCATTGCCGGTACCTACGCCGAAGCCTGCGTCGCAACGTTCTTTGGCGGCACGGCTGGCGATGTCGCGCGGGCAGAGGTTACCGAATGCCGGGTAGCGGCGTTCGAGGTAGTAGTCGCGGTCTTCTTCTTTGATGTCGGTAGGTTTGAGTTTGCCTGCGCGGATTGCTTCGGCATCTTCTTTCTTTTTGGGCACCCAGATACGGCCGTCGTTACGAAGCGACTCCGACATAAGGGTAAGTTTCGATTGGTTTTCGCCGTGTTTGGGGATACATGTCGGGTGAATCTGCGTGAAGCAGAGGTTCGACAAATAAGCGCCGTGTTTGTAGCATTGAACGGCAACCGAACCGTTGCAGCCCATAGCGTTGGTCGAGAGGAAGAACACGCGACCGTAACCGCCGGTAGCAACAACGACAGCGTGAGCGGCGTAGCGCTCGATTTCGCCGGTAACGAGGTTGCGAACGATGATACCGCGAGCGCGACCGTCAATCATAACGAGGTCGAGCATCTCGCGACGTACGAACGACTTAACCTGACCTTTTTCGATTTGGCGGTTGAGCGACGAGTAAGCGCCGAGCAAGAGTTGTTGACCGGTTTGACCTTTAGCGTAGAACGTACGCGACACTTGAGCGCCACCGAAAGAACGGTTGGCGAGCAAGCCGCCGTATTCGCGAGCGAAAGGCACGCCTTGAGCAACGCATTGGTCGATGATGTTGTTCGACACTTCGGCAAGACGATAGACGTTAGCTTCGCGCGAACGGAAGTCGCCACCTTTGACGGTGTCGTAGAAAAGACGATATACGGAGTCGCCGTCGTTTTGATAGTTCTTGGCAGCGTTGATACCACCTTGAGCGGCAATCGAGTGAGCGCGGCGCGGTGAGTCTTGAATACAGAAGTTCAACACGTTGAAGCCCATTTCGCCGAGAGTCGAAGCGGCAGAAGCGCCGGCGAGACCCGTTCCGACAACAATCACGGTAAGGTGACGTTTGTTGGCAGGGTTAACGAGCTTTTGGTGAGCCTTATAGTAAGTCCATTTTTCGGCAATGGGACCTTCCGGAATTTTCGAGTCAACTTTGTCGTTTGAATAAACGGCATATTTGCTCATTATGTTAGTGCTATCCATAATTTTATCGATTTCTTAGTTTTGAATAATTTAGAAATTAAGCGAACATAACGGTGAAAACAACAGCCTCAACGATGAAGAGACCGATTGCGATAGTTGCCCACCAGTTGCCGATAGTCTTAAAGCGAGGAATCCACTTGTTGTTCGACACGCCAATCGATTGGAATGCGCTCCAGAATCCGTGAGTCATGTGGAACCACAAGGCAACCAGACCGATGATGTAGACCGGAAGAGTCCAGATTTGGCTGAATGCGTTTTGGATGTGATGCATACCGTTGGCGGCATAGAGTTCAGCACCGCAAGTCGAGCAGCAGCCTGCTTGGTGCATTACCTCAACCAATTGCATCTTTGCCCAGAATTGTACGAAGTGTACAACCATAAAAGCGATAACAACAATGCCGAGCACGAGCATGTTTTGCGATGCCCACTCAACGCTCTTGGGGCGAGTCGTCACTGCATAGCGGTCGTTACCACGAGCTTTGCGGTTGAGAAGCGACAGCCAGAAAGCGTAGATGATGTGAACAACGAATCCGGCAGCGAGTACGGCTGTGCCGACCAATGCGTACCAGTTGGCGCCCAAAAACTCGCAGATGGCGTTGTATGCCTCTCCGCTAATCAAGGCTACCGCATTCATTAATACGTGAAAGGTCACAAATAGGATAAGGAAAAGTCCTGTAACCGACATTACTACTTTTCTTCCTAAGGATGAATTTGTTAACCACATAGTAGTTTTGAAAATTAAGTTATTAATTAAGTTGATTTCGTTGCTTATATGTTTTAACGCTACAAAAATACCGATTTTTGAGCAAATATAGAAATAATTCTTTATTTTATTTGGTATTATTTTGGTTAACTGAGCCTTTTTTGTGAAATTTGCGGCAATTAATTGAGAAATGAACGACGAAAAAGACATAAAATATTGTGCAGTGATACGCACGTTGGGTCGTGCCGGGGCAAAGTATCAAGCCTTGCTCGACTCGCTTGTCGGTCAAACGCTGCCGCCGAGTCGCATCTTGGTGTATCTTGCCGAAGGCTACGATGCGCCGCGCGAAACCGTCGGCGTCGAGCGGATTGTGCGTTGCCCGAAAGGAATGATTGCGCAGCGTGCGTTGCCGTTCGACGAAGTCGACACTGACTATATACTGTTTCTCGACGACGATATTGCCATTGCTCCCGACGGGGTAGAGCGCCTTGCTCGTGCGATGCTCGGCGCAGAGGCGGATTGCGCGTTTGCCGACTTTTATGCCCTCCATCGTCTCTCTACCGGGCAAAAGTTTCGCCTTTGGCTCGAAAAAGGCGACCGTCCGACCGCCGACCGCCGCTGGGCATACCGCGAATGCCGCTCGTCGGCGACCGCCTACTCGGGCGCTCCCGAGCCTGTTATGCCGGCGCAAACCGGCTGTGGCGGCGCAATTCTGTGCAGAAAGGAGGCTTACCGTGCCATCGACTTCCAAGAGGAGCGTTGGGCGGACTCATTCGGCTATCCGTTGGGCGAAGACCATCTATTCTTATATAAAATGTACGTGCGAGGCTTTAAGGTGGTAGCGCAATTCGACAGCGGATTTACCCACCTCGATGCTTCCGCCGACCGCCCGACGGACTTCGCTGCCGAGTGCAACCGTTTGGCTGTGCTGCATTGCGTGTGGTATCGCTGCCACTATCATCGCCGGCCTGCGGCGAAACGCTTGGCGGATGGCTTCTTCTACGGCATTCTTTCGGCTAAGCAGGTTTTGCTGCGCTCGGCATTGGCTGTGCGACGACTGAGCATTCGTCCACTGTCGGTCTACTTTGCGGCAATGCGCTTGGCGCGTCGCGTAGTCAATTCCGACGAGTTCTCGCGCTTGCCGAGGTTTTGAGTTGATGAGTAGGCGGATTTGCAACAACGGCGATTATTTTGTACCTTTGCAGGTTGAAAACTGACAAAAGAAAATCGATTATATAAATAATGATAACAATAAGCGGTCTAAAGGTAGAATTCGGTAGCAATCTTCTGTTTGGCGACGTGAGCTTCTCGATAGGCGACAAAGAACGCATAGCGTTGACGGGTCGCAACGGAGCGGGCAAGTCGACGTTGCTGAAGATAATTGCCGGGTTGCAGAAACCCACGTCGGGCGTCGTTGCCACCCCGACGGAGGCGACTATCGGCTATCTGCCGCAGCAGATGAACGTGACCGACGACCGCACGGTGATGGAAGACGTCAAGACGGTGTTCGGCGAAGTAGACAGGCTACGCAGTCGGCTCGACGAGGTGAACAAACGTCTGGCGGAAGCCACCGACAGCGAAAGCGACGACTATGCTCGGCTGGTCGACCAAATGACCTCGCTCAACGAAGCAATCTTGCTGAAAGAAAGCAATAACTATATCGCCGAAATTGAGAAAACGCTCATCGGCTTGGGCTTTGTTCGCAGCGACTTCGACCGCATGACGTCAGAGTTTAGCGGCGGTTGGCGTATGCGTATCGAGTTGGCGAAAATTTTGCTGCGCCGTCCCGACGTGCTCCTTCTCGACGAGCCTACCAACCATCTCGACATCGAATCGATTCAGTGGCTTGAGACGTTTTTGCGTCAGAAAGCCAAAGCCGTCGTACTCGTCTCGCACGACCGCGCCTTTCTCGACAACGTGACGCAACGCACCATCGAGATTTCGTGCGGTAAGATTTACGATTATGCCGTAAACTACTCGAAATTTGTGGAATTGCGCCGCGAACGTGTGGAGCAACAACTTCGCGCTTATCGCAATCAGCAAAAGCAAATCGAAGAGACCGAAGAATTTATCGAACGCTTCCGCTATAAGGCAACGAAAGCCGTGCAAGTGCAAAGCCGCATCAAGCAGTTGGCGAAAATCGAGCGAATCGAGGTTGACGAAGTCGACAATCGGCAAATCAACCTGCGCTTTCCGCCTGCGCCGCGTTCGGGCGACTATCCCGTCATCGCCGAAGGGCTGTCGAAGAGCTACGGCGACCATTTGGTGTTCGGCGGCGTCGATTATACCATCAAGCGCGGCGAAAAAGTGGCGTTTGTCGGTAAAAACGGCGAAGGTAAATCGACGATGGTCAAGTGCATCATGGGCGAAATTCCTTACGACGGCGAATTGAAGATAGGTCACGGCGTCAAGATAGGCTATTTTGCGCAAAATCAAGCATCGCTGCTCGATGGCGAGATAACCGTATTTGACACCATCGACCGCGTGGCAGTCGGCGACATTCGTACGCGCATTAACGACATCCTCGGCGCATTTATGTTCGGCGGTGAGGCTTCGGAGAAGAAAGTCAAGGTGCTTTCGGGCGGCGAGAAGACTCGTCTGGCAATGATAAGACTGCTCCTTGAGCCGGTCAACCTGTTGATACTCGACGAGCCGACCAACCACTTGGATATGCGCACAAAAGATGTGCTCAAGCAAGCCATTCGAGAGTTTACGGGGACGGCAATAATCGTGTCACACGACCGCGAATTTCTCGACGGACTGGTCGAAAAAGTGTATGAATTCGGAGGCGGCAAAGTGCGCGAACACCTTGGCGGCATTTACGACTTTCTGCAAGCAAAGAATATGACGTCGCTTCAGCAAATCGAAGCATCCGAAGCAAAAAAGTCTGAGTCGACGTCGGATGCTCCTTCGAGCGAAGGCAAACTCTCTTATCAGGAGAAGAAAGAGCGCGAACGTGCTCTACGCAAGGCTAAGAAAGAGGTGGCAGACGCCGAAAATGCCATCGCTGAACTTGAACAAAAGATTGCCGAAATCGAAGCTCGTTTTGCCACCGGCGAAGTAAACGATGCACTCTGTCAAGAGCATGCCGCACTGTCGACGGCTTACGAAAAGGCGATGCACGACTGGGAAGCGGCGAGCGAAAACTTAGAGACTTTAGAAAATCAACAATAATATGAAACTTAAAATTTATTTATCAATGACTGCTATAATGGTAGCGTCAACGGTTGGCGCGGCAACACCCAAAACGGGTGCTAATCGCAGCAACCTTGATGAGTCGGTTGCGCCGGGCGCCGACTTCTATCAATATGCATGCGGCGGGTGGCAAAAAGCAAACCCGTTGAAACCGGAGTATTCACGTTACGGAAGTTTTGACGTGTTGGGCGAAAACAACCTCACGCAACTTCACGACTTGGTCGAAGGCTTGCGCGCTAAAACACATCAGACCGGCAGCGTGGCACAAAAAATCGGCGATTTGTATTCGATGGGTATGGATAGCGTGCGCCTCAACAAAGAAGGTGCCAATCCCATTAAGGCTGATTTGGCAAAGATCAACAAAGCCGGACGAGACGACTTCTCGTTAATCATCTCGTGGATGCATGAATTCTCGGCGCCGTTCTTCGACACGTTCGTTATGGGCGACTTGAAGGACTCGAGCATGAACATTCTCTACTGGGGTCAAGGCGGTATGGGCTTGGGCGACAGAGACTACTATCTGCTCAACGACGCTCAAACGCTCAAGATTCGCGAAGCATATAAGACGTATATCGCCGAGTTGTGCCGTCTTTCGGGCTATTCGCAAGCCGATGCCGACAGAGTGGTGGCAAGCGTGATGGACATCGAAACCGAATTGGCAAAGGTTGCAATGTCGCGCACCGAACAACGCGACATCGCAGCACAATATAATATATATACAAGTGCGCAACTCAGCGAAGCGTGTCCGTCAATCTATTGGGCGGGCTACTACCGTGTGCAATATCTGCCTGCTGTGTCGCAGTTGTGCGTAATGCACCCCAAATCGTTGCAAAAGGTCAACGAACTGTTGCTGACCAAAGACGAGCAAACGATTCGCGACTATCTGTCGTTCCATCTTATGGATGCCGCATCGGGTTGCCTGAGCGACGATTTCCGCACGGCGTCGTTCAACGTCAGCAAAGTGATTACCGGTGCTGAGCAAGACAAACCGCGCTGGAAAAGAGCACTCGCTGCTCCCAACAACTTCCTTGGTGAGGCTCTCGGACAACTCTACGTCGAAAAATATTTCCCCGAATCGTCGAAGCAACAGATGCTTACGCTCGTCGGCAACCTCCGCTCGGCACTGTCGGAACACATTGCCAACCTTACGTGGATGAGCGACGCTACAAAAGCACGTGCGCAAGAAAAATTGGCTGCAATGACTGTCAAAGTGGGCTATCCCGACAAGTGGAAAGACTATACCGACGTGGTTGTCGACCCGAAAAAGTCGTATTGGGACAACATAAAGGCGGCTATGCTTTTCCAAGTGAAAGACAACAACGAAAAGTGCGGCAAGCCGGTCGACAGAAGCAAGTGGGAGATGACTCCGCAAACGGTTAACGCCTATTACGAGCCTTCTATTAACGAAATCTGCTTCCCCGCAGGTATTCTCCAAGCACCGTTCTTCTCGCCCGACGCTCTTGATGCCGACAACTACGGCGCAATCGGAGTGGTTATCGGTCACGAAATGACTCACGGATTCGACGACAACGGTCGACAATTCAATAAGGACGGCAATATGATTGACTGGTGGACCGCCGACGATTCGTCGAAGTTCAACGAACTCGCCGACAAACTTGTCGCTCAGTTCGACCAAATAGTCGTTCTCGGCGACCAACACGCTAACGGCCGCCTCACTCTGGGCGAAAACATTGCCGACCAAGGTGGTTTGCGCGTCGCTTATACGGCTTACCACAAGACTGAAGAAGCGAAGTCGGGCAAGAGCGTCGACGGCTTTACCCCCGACCAACGTTTCTACCTCTCGTATGCCAACGTCTGGGCAGGCAACATCCGCGATGCCGAGATTCTGCGACGCACGAAAATCGACGAACACTCGCTCGGCAAATGGCGCGTCAATGCATCGCTTCGCAACCTCGAGCCGTTCTATAAGGCATTCGGAATCGGCGAAGGCGACGCAATGTTTATGGCACCTGAAAATCGCGTGATTATTTGGTAATTGCTAAAATAAATGATTTTACAAAGAGTGCCGTGTCGAGAACGATTTCGGCACTCTTTTTGTATAACGAACTATGATGAGTGACGTTTTTCAATTCAAGAAATTCGCGGTGTGTCAGAGTCGCAGCGCGATGAAGGTAGGCACCGACGGCGTGCTTCTCGGCGCGTGGTGCGATGCCGACGGAGTAGGGCGTGCGCTCGACGTCGGGTGCGGCACCGGGCTGATTTCGTTGATGCTGGCGCAAAAGTCGCTGTCGGCTGTTGTCGACGCAATCGACCTCGATGCAATCGCCGTCGACGAGGCGTCGGCAAATTTCGTCGGGTCGCCTTGGTCGGAGCGTTTACGCGCCACTTGTGCCGACTATGCCGACTATTCGACCGAGGTGCCGTACGACCTGATTGTGTCGAATCCTCCGTTCTTCGTCGAGAAAGTGCTGTCGCCCGAGCATCGGCGTTCGTGCGCGCGTCAGTGCGACTCGTTGCCGTTCGACGTGCTTTTCCGCAAATCGTATTCGCTGCTGTCCGACGCCGGGCGATTTGCAATCATTACACCGGCTTCGATTGAGCAGGAAATTCTTTTTGCCGCAGGCGAAGCGAATTTCTGGGTAAAAAAGCGCACTTATGTCAAAACAAAAGCCGAAAAGCCCGCTAAGCGGATTCTCTGGGAATTTGTTAAATGCGAAGCCGCACCGCAGTCGACGGAACTTGTGCTGCTCGACGCCGACGGGTCGCGCTCGGAGGCTTATGCAGCGCTCACCGACGATTTTTACGTCAAATAGCCTCTTTAACATTTGTTATAATATGAATTCTTAAACCAAACGCCGTGGAAGTAGTCTAAACGACAAATATAGGAGACACAGCTATGAAAAGATTATTTACGACTTCAGCAATCCTGCTTGCTACAGCTGCATTAGCGGTTGCACAAGATTGGTACGACGATGACATCTACTACGATGCAAGTAAAGCCAAAAAGCAAAAAATGGAGAGTCGCAAAGATGTTAAGAAAAACCCTGACATCGTGGTCTACAACGATGAAACAATGACCTTTGAGGCTCCGACTTATCAAGTCTACAATAACGACACGCGCGACGTCGACGAGTATAACCGCATGGGTGGAATCTATGCGAAGAAAGACACGGCGGCAGTCGACACTGTCGGTCGTCCCGACGTGTTCCAATACACCGAACGAATCGAGCGATTCGAAAATCCCGACATCATCAAATCGAGCTCCGACTTGGATTTGAAAGAGCTCTATTATGCCGACGATGTGAATATCTACATCTCGTCGCCGACGGCTTATGTGATGTTCGATGATGTCGATTTGGGATTCCATAACGCTTACAATCACATCACCTTCCGTCACGATTTCGAATGGTGGTATTATTGGAATTACTACTACACATGGCCGTACTACACCTATCATTATCCCACATATTACAGATGGGGATGGCCTTATTGGGACCCATGGTGGGGATATTCACCAATTTGGGGCGGCTGTTATCATCCATGCTATCCGACATGGCATGGCGGCTACTCTCATCTTAGTTACAGTGGACGCCCGACGCATCGCACCGGCACTAACGGCAGAGGCACGTTCGGCGGCTCGCGTGGCTCAAACGGTCGTTACGACAAGGCTTATACAAACTACGTAAATCGCACGAATTCCGGTCGTCCGGGCAGAGGTGCTTATACTTCGGGCGGTTCAACCTACGGAAAGACGAATGGCACATCGTCGGGTCGCACATATAACGGCTACCGTGGCGGCAGCAGCTATTCAGGCAACAGAGGCTATTCGAGTGACCGTACTTATTCCGGCAGCTCGTCAAACAGCTCAGGCGGACGCTCTACGTCGCGCAGCAGCGGCTCATCCTACAACAAGTCGTCTTCGTCTTCATCGTCTAACTCGGGTTATCGCAGTAGCGGCGGCTATTCGTCGGGCGGTAGCAGAGGTTCGTACAGCAGCGGCGGTGGTCGCGGTTCGTTCGGCGGCGGTGGCGGCGGTGGCCGTAGCGGAGGTCGCAGATAGTTAAATTCCTATTAGATTCAGTTAGACTATGAAACGTTCAGTTATAATTATAGCATCAATGCTGGCGGGTGTGTCGGCATTGAACGCACAAAGCGCATTCGACGCTTACAGCGTCTCGCAATCGAACGAGTTGCGCGGCACGGCACGATATATGTCGATGGCAGGTGCATTCGGTGCCCTTGGCGGTGACTTATCAGTGCTCAATCACAATCCCGGCGGTATCGGCGTATATCGCAGTAGCGACATCGGCGCAACTTTCGGCGTTACCGTCCGCAATACCGAAGCCGGTGAGGGAATGGATATGTATAAATCAAAAGAGACCGATTTCAACTTTACCAATATCGGCTACGTCGGCGCTTTGAAACTCAATTCGGAAGCAATGCCCAACATCAACTGGGGATTCTCTTATAATCGATTGGCTGATTTCCGTCGCCATTACACGGGCGATATTTCGAAAATCGGCACGTCGATGACCAACTACATTGCAGGACAAACCAACCTTGGAGGCTATACTCCCGACGAATTGGGCGCAATAAGAAACGAATATAACCCGTATCAAAATCCGAATTTGCCATGGGCAAGCGTCTTGGCTTACAATTCGTATCTGATTAATCCTACGTCGGAAGACGGCAACTACGTCGGACTCCTTGACGATTTGTCGTCGGGAAGCAGCGCTTTCACCGTTGACGAACGTGGTCAAGCCGACGAATATTCGCTTAGCTTCGGCGGAAACGTATATAATACGGTATATTGGGGCGTTGCTCTGGGAATCGTCGACTTCGATTATTCGCTCGACACTTACTACGGCGAAACGATTCAGAATGCATACGTTCCCTACGAAACTTCGTCGACAGTGGGAATGGAAAATGGTACGGCTGAATGGAATCTTCAGAATTCGCTGCATACGTTCGGTACGGGTGTGAACTTCAAGCTCGGTGTCATCGTTAAGCCCGTCAACGAGTTGCGTATCGGCGTTGCATTCCATACGCCGACGCGCTATTCGATTACTCAAGACTACATCGCGTCGACCGGCTATTACCTCAAGCCGGACAATCACGAAGTTATCCGCGGCGAGGCATATACCGACGAAGGCTATATCGGTCGTGACGAATTCACGGTGCGTTCGCCGTGGAAGGTTATCGGCAGTATCGCCGGAGTAATCGGCGGACGCGGTATCATCAGCCTCGACCTTGAGCACACGGCATATCCCGATATGAGCATTCTTCACGACGGCGTGGAAGACTCTTATACTTGCGAGAATATCGGCAAATACTTTAAGTCAACCGAAACGGTTCGCATCGGTGCCGAATATAAGGTTACGCCGAAGTTCAGCCTCCGCGCAGGCTATTCGATTCAAACTTCGACAATGAGCGAAGATGTGCAAAATGACAAACTCACTATCGCTACGGCAGGTACAACGCTCTCGTATAATTTCGACAAGACCATTCAGCACGTCACTTGCGGTATGGGCTACCGTCACAACAATTTCTACGCTGACGTGGCTTACGTCTATCGCAATCGCGACAGTCAATACTATGCATTCTCGCCCGACGATTATATGAGCCCGAATGCTCCTGTTAAGGATAAAAACCACAGCATTGCACTCTCGCTCGGATTTAGATTCTAACTCCTATATTTTACAACTACTTCAAAAAGAGAGGCTGCGTCGCATGTTCGACGCAGCCTCTACTTTTGGTGCGAAATCATCAAAAATTGAGGGAGAGTGCCGATTCGGTACCCTCCCTCGTTGCAAGCCGTTAGGTAATTATAAAAATTATTTGGATTGTTGTTCGTAGACCAAAGTCATCGGCGGAAGGTCGCAAACTTCAGAAGGACCGAAGTATTGGATAGGACCGGGATAAACGTAGCAGGTTTCGCGAGCCCATTTTTCACGTTTTGCGGCGAATTTTTGGAACGGACCGTCTTCAAGTTTGACAAGAGCCTTGCGGATAACCGGCTTTTGTTCGCCATTACGTTGTTCCATGTTCATCATCATAGTGATAGGAATACCGCCTGCCATCCATTGAACAGAGGGCTTGGTAAGGTTGCGAATCGACGACATATAGCCTGTTACGCCTGCCTTGATGAGTTGAGTTGCGTTCACGCCGAGTGCGTAGCAATAGTCTGCATCGAAGTTTGTCGGAGCGGCGCAACGTCCTTCGTAACCGAAGAAGTGGTGGAGAGGCTTGAACGATCCGTTGTATTTGCCTTCAGCCTTCATCTCTGCCAAGCGGTTGCCAACCATCTCGCTGAGGAGTTTTTCGGTCTCGATGAGCGAAACTTGTACGTTTCCGTGCGGGTCGCGGTCGAGCGAAAGTTGGCGTGCCACGCCGAGAGGAAGACTTGCGTAGATTGCTGCGTTAGCTTCCGTAAGGTGTTCGATGATGTATTTGCGTTGGTCAGCAGCTGCTGCAAATTCGTCTTTGTTCTTGGCGAGCAAGTCGTTGAGTTCTGCAATCAGAGCCTTCATTGCGGGAATAAACTCGATAAGACCTTCGGGGATGAGCACTGTACCGAAGTTGTTGCCGTCGGCAGCGCGTTGAGCAACGATGTCGGCTACGTAGTTGACAACGTCGTCGAGAGTCATATTCTTCTCTTCAACTTCTTCCGAGATGATGCAAACGTTCGGTTGAGTCTGCAGAGCGCATTCCAAAGCGATGTGCGAAGCCGAGCGACCCATCAGCTTGATGAAGTGCCAGTATTTCTTTGCCGAGTTGCAGTCGCGTTGGATGTTGCCGATAACTTCCGAGTAAACTTTGCAAGCGGTGTCGAAGCCGAACGAAACTTCGATAGAGTCGTTCTTCAAGTCGCCGTCGATAGTCTTCGGGCAACCGATAACTTGTACGCCTGCGCCGATTTTCTTGTAGTATTCAGCCAAAACGGCAGCATTTGTGTTAGAGTCATCGCCACCGATGATGACGAGGGCTTTGATGCCGAGTTGTTTTACAATTTCAAGACCTTTGTCGAATTGCTCTTCTTTTTCGAGTTTCGTTCTGCCTGAGCCGATGATGTCGAAACCGCCGGTGTTGCGATATTCGTCGATGATGTCGGCTGTCAGTTCGATATATTTGTGATTGATAAGTCCGTCAGGTCCGAGCAAGAAACCGAAGAGGCGGCTGTCTTTGTTAATCGATTTGATGCCGTCGAAAAGACCGGAGATTACGTTGTGACCGCCGGGGGCTTGTCCTCCCGAAAGAATTACACCAACGTTGATGGCTTCTTTCGATTTGTTCTTTGTTGCCGAATCGGCTTCGAAACGAATAACGGGGAGACCATAGGTGTTGGGGAATTTGGCTTGGATTTCAGCCTGGTTGTCGACCGACTGAGTTTTTTCGCCTTCAATGACCTTAACAGCGCCGCTCAAAGCCAAGGGAAGTTTCGGCTTGTAAGCCGCGCGCGCAATTTGCAGTGGACTTTTGTTTGTCATATTATTGATGTTTAGTTAAGTGTTGATTTTCTGCTTGCAAAGTTAATGCATTTTGTCTAAATATTCAATCTGATAATCGTAAAAGTTGTAAAAGAAGCACGGCTGATTTTTTTTGTCGATTTTTCTACTACAATTTGCCGTTGTCGAATAAATTGGTTTATTTTGTTATCCTAAATTATTTTTGAAGCTATGGATGACAAAAAGAAATATAGAGCATTGCTGCTTGCCGGCTTAGGTGTAGTAGGGTTGGTGCTCGTGTTCGCGCTTCGACCGGAACGCGGCAAGTGGTGGCGCCATTCCGGCGTTGTGTGGGCTACGGAATATCACATACAGTATTACGGCGACCGCGATTATAGCGACTCGATTTTGGAGGTTTTTCGCCGCGTCGAGATGAGCGTCTCGGCATTTGCACGCGAGTCGACGGTCGCGAAAATCAACGACAACCGCAGCGACTCGGTCGACGACGTAATGACTTATATGATAGAGCGTTCGCACGAGCTTTGGCGCATCACCGGCGGCGCTTTCGACCCGACGGTACGTCCGCTGGTCAATGCATGGGGCTTCGGCGACGACGACATGGCTGTACCCGACACCTCGCAAGTCGATTCGCTGCTGCGGTTGGTCGGCATCGATAAGGTTAAAGTTGTCAGTGGCAAGGTCGTGAAGCAAAATCCGGCTACGCAATTGGATTTCAGTGCAATAGCTAAAGGCTACGGCTGCGACGAAGTCGTTAGAATGTTGCAGCGCAACGGCGTCAAAGATTGCTTGGTGGAGGTGGGCGGCGAGATTGCCATGGCTGGACATAACTCAGATGGCAAACTCTGGCGAATTTCGGTAGATACGCCAGAATATAGCGCTGACAGTGTAAGTCGAGCGTCGATGTTGACGTTCTCGATGAGCGACTGCGGCGTGGCAACGTCGGGCAACTACCGCAACTATCGCACTGCCGCCGATGGCACACCCTATGGGCATATAATCGACACGGTGACGGGCTTTCCGCGGCAAACCGACGTGCTGAGCGCAACAGTATGTGCGCCGGATTGCACAACGGCGGATGCACTCGCTACGGCATTTATGGTGCTTGGTCTCGAGCGTTCGCAAGCCATTGTCGACGCCAATCCCGACGTCAAAGCCGTGTTCATTACCGCCGACCAATCCGGCACCATGAAAACCGTCTTTTCCAAAAATTGGAATGCAGGTGAGAGGTAAGAGGTAAGAGGTAAGAGGTAAGAGGTAAGAGGTAAGAGGTAAGAGGTAAGAGGGGCTGCTTCGCAGCGGTTATTCGGCGCTAACGCGCGGTTATTCGGCACCAGCGGCGCGGTTATACGGCGCTGACGCGCGGTTAATGTATTGACAATCAGCAGGGTAGGGTCGCGCCTTGGTGCGACCTATTAGGCGATGGATTTGTTCCGCACTCATGGTAGGTCGCAGCAAGCCGCGACCCTACTGTGCTGATAATCAATAATATATATACTATTTTGTGCCACCTCGCGGTAGGGTCGCGCCTTGGTGCGACCCTACTATGGGTGCGTGGCGTTTATCGTTTATCTAGTAGCGTTTATCGCCGGATGCCTCTCCGCTCTCCGCACTCCACTCTCCGCTATCTCGCGCCTCGGTGCGATAGTGTGCGTCGGAGACGCGCCGTTTGTGGTAAACCTCGCGCTCAGCCTCGGAGAGTGCTCAGCGTGAGGAGCGAAGCCCACCCACAACCTCGAGCTTCGGAGATACTCGGTTGTGGTAGCAGATTTGCGCGCTTGCCGATTGTTACATCGCTATTTATATTGCATTAACAAAAATTAACAGGGGGGGGTGAGTACTTGAGCTATAATTATTAAATTTGCGTAATTTATATAATTATTAGACATTAATTAGACTAAAAACGTATGAAACAGATTATTAAACAATTGTTGGCAGTCGCCATCCTATTCTCGGTGGCATTATCCGGTTATGCTTACGACTTCGAAGTTGGTGGCATCTATTACGGTAAAGACAGCGATGGAACAGTGTATGTGACGTACAAAGACAGAACTTACAACTCTTATTCCGGTTCAGTAGTGATACCTTCAGAAGTTTCTTATGAAGGGATAACTTACTCAGTCACTTCGATTGGTGAGTCTGCATTCTATCTATGCAGCGGACTGACATCGGTGACTATACCCAACTCGGTCACTTCGATTGGATATTGGGCATTCAGTGGTTGCAGCGGACTGACAAAAGTGGAGATATCAGACATTGCTGCTTGGTGCAATATTAGTTTTTATGACAATCCTCTTATATATGCCGGTCACCTATTTCTAAATGGAACCGAAGTTACGAATCTTGTTATCCCCGACTCGGTCTCTTCGATTGGTAGACGTGCATTCACGTCTTGCACCGGACTGACTTCGGTGACAGTCCCAGAATCGGTTACGTCGATTGGCGAGTATGCATTCGATGGTTGCACCGGACTGACATCGGTGACAATCCCCAACTCAGTCACTTTGATTGGTGATAAAGCATTCGCCGCTTGCAGCGGACTGACATCGGTGACTATCCCCAACTCGGTCACTTCGATTGGTAGTTTAGCATTCTATCTTTGCAGCGGACTGACGTCGGTGACAATCCCGGAATCGGTAACTTCGATTGGTATGTCTGCATTCAAGGATTGCAGCGGACTGACAATGGTAATTTTTAATGCGGAGAAATGTACAACAATGGGGTCTCAAAACAGCCCCGTGTTCAACGGATGTTCGAAACTAACAAGTCTAACAATTGGTGATAAAGTAAAAACAATACCAAGTTCTGCATTCAGGTATTGCAGCGGATTGACTTCGATAAAAGTTGAATCCGGAAATACTGTTTATGATTCAAGAGAGAATTGTAATGCAATAATAGAAACCGGTTCAAACACTCTAATTTCCGGTTGTCAATATACAACAATCCCCAACTCGGTTACTTCGATTGGAGATTATGCGTTCGAGTATTGCAGCGGACTGACATCGGTGACTATCCCCAACTCGGTCACTTCGATTGGCAATTATGCATTCAAGTATTGCAGCGGACTGACGTCGGTGACAATTCCCAACTCAGTCAATTCGATTGGCGATTATGCATTCTCCTATTGCAGCGGACTGACATCTGTATCTATCCCCAACTCGGTCACTACGATTGGTAGTGCTGCATTCTATGGTTGCAGCGGACTGACTTCGATAATAGTCGAATCCGGAAATACTGTTTATGATTCAAGAGAGAATTGTAATGCAATAATAGAAACCGGTTCAAACACTCTAATTGTAGGTTGTCAAAATACAATAATCCCCAACTCGGTCACTTTGATTGGTGATAAAGCATTCGCCGCTTGCAGCGGACTGACATCGGTGACTATCCCCAACTCGGTCACTTCGATTGGTAGTTTAGCATTCGGTTATTGCCGCGAGCTGACATCGGTAACTATTCCCAACTCGGTCACTGAGATTGGTGATTATGCATTCTATTATTGCAGCGGATTGACTTCGGTAACAATCGGCAACTCGGTCACTTCGATTGGTTATGGTGTGTTTGATAATTGCAGCGGACTGACGTCGGTGACTATCCCCAACTCGGTCACTTCGATTGGAAATTACGCATTCTCCGATTGCAGCGGACTTTCTGAGGTGACCATTGGCAACTCGGTCACTTCAATTGGCGATTATGCATTCAGGAATTGCACAAATGTTATGTCATTCACATCACTTAATACCACGCCGCCGACATTAGCTTCTGAGAATGTGTTTACCAACATTTCTAAAGATTGCCCGTTGTACGTTCCGGAAGCGAACATTGAGGCTTATAAAATGGCTACCGGGTGGACCTACTTTACTGACGTAAGAGCAATTAAAGATGGTGGAGTAGAGAAAGTTGGCGTAAGTTTGCCAAAGGTAACAGCCGCAGGTGGTGCTATTCGTGTTGACGGGGCGGTAGGCGCTGTGGCTGAGGTCTATTCGCTCAGCGGAGCGTTGCTCTACCGCGGCACGGATGTTACAGTCGCACTGCCGCGTGGCGTGTATATTGTCAAAGTTGCCGGAACAACAACGAAAGTGATGTTGTAATCCTACGGATTTACCCATAAGAAAAAGTTAGAGCCTGTTCGTGAAAAAACAGGCTCTAACTTTATTCGTTCTTGATGTAAATCTTCGTTGTGTCGTAGATGTATGGCTCCGACAGTGGGATCTTGAACGGAATGTGGGTGCTGATGTTTTTTAGGTAGTCGGCAGCCAATTGCTTGTTGTTGTAGGCAGCTGCCACGACGTAGTAGTTCTTTTTGCGGTCGGTCATAACGTAGGCTTCGCACCCGGCATTGCGTAGGCGATTGCACATCTCTTTGGCATTGAAGATTTGCTTCATAGCGCCGACCACGACGTTGTATTTTTTGAGTTTAACGTCTTCGCCGTAGGCTTGCCAAGCAAGCCCGGTAACGATATTGACGGTGTCGTTGCCCACGACGGTGCCCTTTGGCGCTTGCATAGCCACGATGCGGTTGTAGGTGGTGCTGTCGACGCCTTCGCGCTCTTTGTCTTTGATTTTTGCTACGGCAGATTCGTACGATTGCCGATAGTTTTCTTCGGTTGTCTTGCAAGCGCAAACGAGTAGCGCGATGCAAAACAGTGTTAATATCTTCTTCATAATGCAGGTAAAAAAAGCAGCGGGGCATCAGTTTGTCAAAACGCCTGTATGCCCACACCGCAAAGTTGTTTGTCCGGTTTTAACGAATTGTGCTTTCGTAAGCCGGGATGTCGACCAATTTAATGTTGAATTTCAAATGCGAATATGGCAAAATCGAGCCATATTTCTGCGAGCCGTAGCCTTGCGAGTAGGGGACGATAACCTCGACGGAGTCGCCTACGTGCATATTTTGCAGAGCCACAGCCCATCCGGTAATGACACCGCTAAGTCCTGCCACGCGATAGATAGAGTCACCGTTTGCGGTCTGTGTATACGAAGAGTCGAACGCTTCGTCGAGATAGTTACGACCGATGTATTTCACGTCGCAAGTCGACGTGTATTTGGGCGACAATTTGTTGGCTGTCAGTGAGCGGTCGTTCAAGAAGCGCATAAGCACGTATGCGTTGTCGTCGAAGTCGGCGATATACTTGTTATAATATAGGTTGCCGTTTTCGTCAACTCGAGCGGCTTGCTCGTCGAGCCATTCGTTGTTTGCGTTGCGCCAATCTTCATAGTATTCCCATGTGTCTTTCTCGGGGTCGAGCGAGCATGCGGGAATGATGGCTAAGATGGTGAGCGCCAAGAGAAATAGCGGTAATTTCTTCATTTGTTATTCAATTAAAATTCAATTTTAGGTGCTTTTTCGGCTCCTTCTTCTGCTTTGAATTGAGGTTTCTCGCTGAAGCCGAACCAGCTTGCATAGATAACGGTGGGGAATTTCTTTATCGATGTGTTATAGTCTTGCACGGCAACAGTGTAGCGCGTGCGAGCCGTAGCAATCCGGTTTTCAGTGCCTTCGAGTTGCACTTGCAGGTCGCGGAAGTTCTCGTTGGCTTTGAGGTTTGGATAAGCTTCCGACACGGCGAGCAACGACTTGAGTGCTCCCGACAATTCGCTTTGGGCTTTTTGGAATTTCGCCAAATTTTCCTCAGTGAGGTTGTCGGCAGAGATAGTGATTTGAGTCGCTTTGGCGCGAGCTTCAACGACTCCTTCGAGGGTCTTCGACTCGTGTTCGGCATAACCTTTGACGGTCGACACCAGGTTGGGAATCAGGTCGGCGCGACGTTGATACTGTGTTTCAACTTCCGCCCACGCTTGATTGACGGCTTGCTCTTGCTCGACTAATGAGTTGTAGTTACACGAACTCAATGCGAAAACGGCAAAAGCAGCAAAGAATAACTGTTTGAGAGCGTTCATTGTTTGGTTGGTTTTGGTTGGTTTATTGAAGCTTTTTGAGTAATTCCGTCATGCTTACTTCCTTGTCGAGAATACCGGCGAGTGCGTCGATGGCAACGCGCTCTTGCTCCATCGTGTCGCGGTGACGGATTGTAACGGTTCCGTCTTCGAGCGTTTGATGGTCGACGGTGATACAGAACGGCGTACCGATAGCGTCTTGGCGACGATAGCGTTTACCGATAGAGTCTTTCTCGTCGTATTGCATGTGATAGTCGAACTTGAGAGCGTCGATGATTTCGCGAGCCTTTTCGGGGAGTCCGTCTTTGCGCACGAGGGGCATAACAGCCGCCTTGATAGGCGCAAGCGGTGCCGGAAGGTGGAGCACAACGCGGGTTTCGCCGTTTTCGAGTTTTTGTTCTTCGTACGACGATGCAAAAATCGACAAGAACATACGGTCGACGCCGATACTTGTTTCGATGACGTACGGAGTGTACGATTGATTGAGTTCGGGGTCGAAGTATTGAATCTTTTTGCCTGAATATTTTTCGTGGTTGCTCAAGTCGAAGTTAGTGCGGCTGTGGATGCCTTCAACTTCTTTGAAACCGAACGGCATGAGGAATTCGATGTCGGTAGCGGCGTTTGCGTAGTGAGCAAGTTTCTCGTGGTCGTGGTAGCGATATTTTTCGTCGCCCAAGCCGAGCGCTTTGTGCCATTTCAAGCGAGTTTCTTTCCACTGCTTGAACCATTTGAGCTCTTCGCCGGGACGAACGAAGAATTGCATTTCCATTTGCTCGAATTCGCGCATACGGAAGATGAATTGGCGAGCCACGATTTCGTTACGGAATGCCTTACCGATTTGTGCGATACCGAAGGGGATGCGCATACGACCGGTCTTTTGTACGTTGAGGAAGTTGACGAAGATGCCTTGCGCCGTCTCGGGGCGAAGATACACCTTCATTGCGCCGTCGGCTGTACTACCCATCTCGGTGGAGAACATCAAGTTGAACTGACGCACTTCCGTCCAGTTTTTCGTGCCGGAAATCGGGCAAACGATGCCGTAGTCGAGGATAATCTGACGAAGCTCTTCGAGGTTCATGTCGTTCATCGCTTTGGCAAAGCGTTCGTGCAGCTCGTCGCGTTTTGCCACGTGCTCGAGCACGCGCGGGTTGGTTTGACGATAGAGCGCTTCGTCGAACGAGTCGCCGAATCGTTTGGCAGCTTTGGCTACTTCTTTGTTGATTTTGTCGTCAAATTTTGCAATCTCGTCTTCGATGAGCACGTCGGCGCGATAGCGTTTCTTCGAGTCGCGGTTGTCAATCAACGGGTCGTTGAATGCGTCAACGTGTCCCGATGCTTTCCAAATGGTCGGGTGCATAAAGATTGCCGAGTCGATGCCCACGATGTTTTCGTGGAGCTTGGTCATTGCATCCCACCAATATTTCTTTATGTTGTTTTTCAGTTCAACACCATATTCACCATAATCGTAAACTGCCGACAGACCGTCGTAGATTTCACTTGAGGGGAAGACGTAGCCGTATTCTTTTGCGTGCGCTACAATCTTTTTAAATAAGTCTTCTTGTGCCATTTATATAATATTTTTTCGTTTTATCGTACTTTTAAAGTGCAAAGTAAGCGAAAATTTCTGATTTATTTCGTATTTTTGCAATGGAAAAAAACAAATTGTGATTATTTGATAAATAAACCGCAATTTTAACGACCAATAACCTTCGAAAACCGAAAAAAAATAGAGCGACATCAATATGAAGGACGAGATAGACAATATCGACGACTTGACCACCGACGATGGCGAAGTGTCGGCGCACTCCAGCTACGTTGTGCCCACTGATAAAAATACACATTTGTCGGGAATGTACCAAAACTGGTATCTCGACTACGCTTCGTACGTCATCCTTGAGCGTGCTGTGCCTCACATCAGTGATGGGCTGAAGCCGGTGCAGCGCCGCATACTCCATTCGATGAAAGAACTCGACGACGGACGCTTCAACAAAGTGGCTAACGTTGTCGGCAATACGATGAAATATCACCCCCACGGCGACCGCTCTATCGGCGATGCGCTGGTGCAACTCGGGCAGAAAGATTTGCTGATTGAATGCCAAGGTAACTGGGGTAACATCCTTACCGGCGACGATGCGGCGGCTCCTCGTTACATCGAAGCGCGCCTGTCGGAATTCGCTCTCGAAACGGTTTTCAATCCTAAAACCACCGAGTGGACGCTATCTTACGACGGTCGTAAGCCCGAGCCGGTCACGCTGCCTATCAAGTTCCCGCTACTGCTCGCTCAGGGCGCCGAAGGTATTGCCGTCGGACTCTCGTCGAAGATTCTGCCTCATAATTTCAACGAAATACTCGACGCGGCTGTGGCATATCTGCGCGGCGAAGAGTTTGCGCTCTATCCCGACTTCCCGACCGGAGGTTATATCGACGTGTCGAAATACAACGACGGCGAACGCGGCGGCTCCGTGCGCATTCGTTCCAAAATCGATAAAATCGACAATAAAACCCTCGAAATCACCGATATCCCCTACGGGAAAACTACCGGTACGCTTATCGATTCGATTATCAAGGCGCAAGAAAAAGGCAAAATCAAGATTCGCAAAGTCGACGACAACACGGCAGAGCGTGCCGACATCATCGTGCATCTCGTGCCCGGTACGTCGAGCGACAAAACCATCGACGCACTCTACGCTTTCACCGACTGCGAAATCAGCGTGTCGCCCAACTGCTGCGTCATTTCCGACAAAAAGCCGCATTTCCTCAACGTCAGCGCTGTGTTGCGCAACAGCGTCGACACCACAAAATCGTTGCTCGAAAGCGAGTTGAAGATTCAGCGCGCCGAGCTCTCCGAGAGCCTGCTTTTCGCTTCGCTCGAAAAAATTTTCATCGAAGAGCGTATATATAAGGATAAGGAATACGAGCAAAGCAAAAACGAAGATGAAGCAATCAAACACATCACCAAACGTCTAAAGCCATTCGCCGAAAGTTTCGTCCGTCCGATTACTCGCGACGACGTGGCGAAACTGCTCGACGTCAAGATGCGCCGCATCATCAAGTTCAACAGCGAAAAAGCCGACGCCAACATCAAGTCGCTCAACGACAAAATCGCCGAAATCGACAACAATCTGGCGCATCTCGTCGAGTATACCATCGATTGGTATCTCCACCTGAAAGAAAAATACGGTCACGAGCATCCTCGAAAGACCATCATTCGCAATTTCGACAACATCGTAGCCTCAAAAGTTGCCGAGGCAAATGAAAAACTCTACATCAACCGCGAAGACGGCTTTATCGGTACGGCCATGAAGAAAGATGAATTCGTTTGCAATTGCTCTGACATCGACGATATAATCATCTTCTTCAAAGACGGTAAATACAAAATCGTCAAAGTCGCCGACAAGGTCTACGTTGGCAAGAACATCCTCTACCTTAACGTGTTTAAGCGCAACGATTTGCGCACCATCTACAACCTTGTCTATCAAGATGGCAAGGGCGGTCCGGTGATGATGAAGCGCTTTGCCGTGACGAGCCTGACACGCGACCGCGAATACGACATGACTCGCGGTACGAAAGGCTCCAAAATATGGTGGTTTTCGGCAAATCCTAACGGCGAGGCGGAAACGCTGCGCGTAACGCTCAAAGAAAAGCCCCGCTTGAAAAAGTTGCAGTTCGATATCGACTTTGCCGACATCGCCGTCAAAGGAAAAGGTGCAATCGGCAACCTCGTTACACGCAACGACGTTCACCGCATTTCGCTCAAAGAGCGCGGAACGTCGACCTTAGGCGGACGCGAAGTGTGGTTCGACCCCGACGTGCTGCGCCTCAACTACGATGGCCGCGGATTCTCGCTCGGCGAATTCTTCGGCAACGACCTGGTGCTCGTCGTTTTGAAAAACGGACAATTCTACACGTCGACCTTCGATGCCACAAACCACTACGAGGACAACATACTCTTTATCGAAAAATATCGTCCCAAAGTGGTGTGGACTGCTGTGCTCAACGACGCCGACCAGGGATATCCCTACATAAAGCGCTTCGCCTTCGAAGCAACCGCTAAGAAGCAATCGTTCATCGGCGAAAATGCCGACTCGCAGCTGCTGTTGCTTTCCGATAAGAAATATCCGCGATTCCGCGTTACGTTCGGTGGTGCCGACGAGTTCCGCGAACCCCTTGTGGTCGACGCTGAAGAATTTATCGGTGAGAAGAGCTATAAAGCCAAAGGAAAGCGCCTGACAACCTACACGGTCGGCAATATCGAAGAAATCGAGCCGCGCGAAGTGCCTGAAGAAGAACTCGAATCAGTTCCCGAAGTCGACATAGAGCCTGCCGACGTTGTGAAAAGCGACGATGTGATTAACCAAAACGATGTGCGCGACGAACTAACCGGTCAGATGCGCTTGTTTGAAGATGAAATTTAGTGTGCTACATAAGTCGTTACGATTCTGTGCGTTAGCCATCGCAATGTGCGCGGCGTCGACGCTCGCTGCCGCCGAGCCCGACAGCACTGCCGTCGTTCGCTCTGTGAGCAACGCAGTGACGCTCAATGCCGGGTCGACGCGTAACTTAGACACCTACCTCAGCCCGATTCGCTACCAAGGTGCGCACATCGGCGTCGCCTACGAGCATCTGCGTGCCACACGATTCCGTCCGCAGTCGTGGGTTAATCAAGTCAACACAACCTTTGGCTACGACAACATTGATAACCTCGTCGGCAACAACACGATGCACTTCCTGCTCCTCGACATCAATTGGTCGATGCAGCACCGATGGCGCAACGTCGGCGTTGAAAATTTGGACATCTTTTTCGGTCCGCGATTGGCATTCCAAGGCGGCATAAACTATAATCCGCGCAACTCCAACAACGTATGTTCGCCGCAAATCTATCTCAACGTCGGCGCAACAGCAATGGCGTCCTATCGATTCAAGGTGGGGCGATTGCCAGTTACGGCACGTTATCAGCCATCAATTCCCGTCATTGGTTGCTACTATTTGCCCGACTACGACCAGTCGTTCTACGAAATCTATCTGGGTAACTACCGCGACGCGGTCAACTTCGGCTGGTGGGCGAACCGTTTCGATATGGACAACCTTATTTGTGCCGACCTGCATTTCGGCACATCAGCGCTGCGCATCGGCTACCGCAACTCGTTTACAACCATTTGGAAAAACAATATCAGCGTAAATCGTTGCGTACATTCCTTCGTGCTCGGCGTCAGCTGGGAGACCATACGCTTCAATCCGCGAAAAGGATACAACCAAAAAGCCCGAATCATTTCAGCGATGTATTGATGAGTTGATGAGTTAATGCGTTGGCGAGTTGATGAGTTAATGCGTTGGCGTGTAAATAAATAGCGCGTCTTGGGGTTCGACGCGCTTGCGTGTGCTTTTTGGTACGTTTCACCTTAACCTAATTAGATTAATTCCTGTACGTTTTCGTTGCAGAGATTTTTCGAAACATCAATTCTTACGGTGCGTTCAGTTCTAAAATTCCCATCATTTTGTGTTGATATTGCAAATATAATTTCCGCTATGAGCAAAAATCGCGTACAGCGGAGTTAAATAAAGTTAATTATGGAAAATTTCTTGCCAAATAATTATGTTGTAAAACATATTTTAGTAACTTTGCATCAGTTTTTCATGGTATTAGATTTTAAGGTAGGAAGGATATTTGTCGTGAGATAAATATTCTTTTTTTATGTGGATAGGTAAGAGGTAAGAGGACAATGGTAATTGATGATAATTGAGAATAATGTTTTAAGATCTGTTGCGAAAATGTTGGCGAAAATACAATTCCATATTGATTTATTTTGCTATATTTGTAGGCGGATGCGCAGGCTGGCCGTGTAAAGTGTTGACGACGCCATAGTGCGACTGCCAATTCGACCGGTCTCGTCTGCCAATCCGAATTTTAAGGGATAATTTAATAAACCGAATTAATTGAAAATGAGCACATTTATTATGAGATGGAATCCCGGCATCAGTAGCAGTAAGATAGGGGATTATCGCAATGCACGGAAGAAGTGGCCCGAAGGATTCTACGGCGACTGGAGTATTTATGAATGGGAAAATGCACACGAGGGTGATGAATATGTGATGGTTCGCGTAGGCGAGGGTGCTAACGGCATTGTCTACCATGGCGCGTTTTTGTCCGAGCCTTATGAGGGCAAAGATTGGGCGGGAACAAATAAGAAACGCCACTATGTCGACATTTCAATAGAGCATCCATGTGACCCGGACCATCCTATGATTTCTATCGAGCAACTTTCAGCAGTCATCCCCGAAATTAATTGGGCAAGAGGCCATTCCGGCGAAATGCTAACCGAAGAACAAGAAAAAATATTTTGGGATAATTTTTCGTTTGTATAGACGCGATGCTACTGTCTTTTCACGGGCTTGTAGGCCGGTGAAATGCTGTAATGATATTATTCCGTCGTTGGGCTATATTACAAAGTTGCTGACCTCGATTTTCAAAATTCGAGGTCAGCAACTGTTGTGTACAATAACAAATAAAAATATTTTGGATTTCAGACGGATTCTAATGCGCCGGTTCTGTTTCGAGCAGTTTTGTTACGTCGGCGGGGTTGAGTGCCCACTCGTAGGTGTAGGCTTCGTCGGCGGTGTCAGCCGTTTCGGCTAACGTGAGTTGCTGCGCTTCGGCTTTCATCTCAAGGAGTTCGCCTATCGATAGTTTTTCCTCAAGTCTGCGAAGCAATGCCTCTACGTATGCATTGTTGAGGTCGTGTAATGTCTGTGATGTGAACGACATTTCGAGCCATATGATTTCGCGCTTTGCCACGTCGAGCACTCCGAAAAGAAGTCCTTTGGAGAGGTTTTCCTCGCTGATGCGAACCATATGCTGAACGCATGCCGGGGCGTATGCAACGCCATTGTCGGCGCATATTTTCATTGGAAAGGCTGAGTCCATCCAACCGACGACAAGATTCGGCGACAGGCTTCCTACAGTGTAGGCATTGCAGGTGAATATGGCATATCGTGCTCCGGCTGCTTCAAGCTCGGGTAGCGACAATTCTATATATTCTGCAGTGCCGACCAACTCCGGAATTTTTTGGATGTCGCCGGAATGTTTGGCGCCGGTGCAAGTCAGGTTGTAGAATGCACAATCTTCTAATTTATTAGGGTAGGTGATTCGGCAACTCAAGTCCATATCGAGGTGTTGTGCGTGCAAGCCTTTTCCCCACTGGAGGAATAGTCGCACGGCATCGCCTTCGACCGGGAATCGTGTGCCCATCAAGGCGCACGAGGTGTCTTGTATGGTGGTTGCGCGGTCGCCAACGCTGACGGGGATGTTGTACAAAGTTTTATCGATATAGATGGTCTTTGCCTCTGTTTGCTGAGCGGCAAAACGTCTTCTCATCGAATCGCGATAAAGGATGTAGACTGCTTTAACCATTGCGTTGCGCTCTTCGTCGCTATAGAGTGCCAACAGTTTGTTGTGCTCAATCTCGCGGGTGACGCCTGTTATTGGGCGTGCAATACGTATCTCGTTCGGGTCGAAGTATAGTTCCGCAGCATTTCCCAACGAAAGCAACAAACGTGCGGGCAGTTTGTCGGCGATTTCGTTGAATGCGCTAATGACTTTTTCGCTTCCGAAGCGAAGCATCGTCGCAAATAGGCAACGCGCAAAGAGTCCGGGACGTTCTTTCAACAGCGTCAGAACAGTGTCGGCATCGTTGTCTGAGCGTGCTTTGTCGACGCGACCTTGCCACGTCGTGTAGTCTTGTCGATAGAACACGTCGAGAATCTCAGCCAAATGGTCGAAGCCGTTCTTGTGCGAGTATTCACCCAGGCGGAGTGCACGAATCATACGCACCCACATGCCTCGCTTGGGATTCATATTTTCGGCTGCTTGTTTTGCTGTCATCGGTACGGCATTAAGCCACGATGCAACGCGCAGACATGCTTTGCGGTCGTATTTCAGCATCAGTTGCTCTTTCATCCTCACGGCTGCGTCTTCGCTGCGGTCAAGCGGTCTCCGGATATGGCTGTAGTTCTTACGAGCACGGGCGATGAGTGTCCTCGGCTCGATAATCTGAACGTAGCCGGTTTTCTCATACCAAAGGTAGCGCAAGATGTCGGTCGGGGTCTTAAGCAGCTTTGTTGCCTCGTCTGCTTTATTCTGCTCGACCATCGACTTGATGACGAGCATTGTCGTTTCTTTCATGGCAATGTCGGCATTTTCCGGCAATGGCAGTTCGCACAACAGCTGTTTGAGCGAATCTTTCTGAGTTGCGTCGAGAGGAGTAGCCGAAGTCAGAAGCGACGCGAACAGGTGGTTCATATCGTCGACCGTGAACAAGCGCAGTTCTTTCAGCTTGCTTGCCTGTTCTTTGATGACAAAGTCGGCAGTCGCGAACGGCGTACCGCAAAACGGGCAACCATTGTAGCGCTCAATCGGGAAAGTTCCTTCCGGTATAATATGTCCGCAAGGAAGGGTAGTACCCTTAATGTCGAACTCCTTGCCAAAAATGTTGGCAAACAGTGTGATTAGATGGTCTACAATGGTTTCGCCCGTGGGGATATTCCACTCTTTGACGAGCGGAGCCCAGTTCAGTCTTATTCCCATTACGTCGTTGATACATTCCGTGACTTCTGCAAGACGGTCAGTAGCAACTGTATTTAGAGCGTGCAGCAATTCTTCGCTGACGCAGAATCCGTTCTCCTTCAGTCGGGCAACGAAAGCCAGTACCGGAGCGGTTGCTTCGGATGTCATGTCGATTTCCTTGCGATTGACGTCGAGGAACACTGCTTGGTAGCGCAAAGCTACGTTTGTTAGAGTTTTGTTGTCCATATATTTTAATAAAAAGGTAATTGGCAGGCATCAACTTATTGTTTGTTAGCCTCAATGAAGCGCATAGAAGTATGCCTGCCTTGACCTTATTAATACTAAGAGGTAATTGAACGACTAAAAACCTGCTTGGGTGTCTAAAAACTGTAGAAGTAAGTCGTTCGTGGACCTCTCTATTCTTTTTGGTGCGGAGCAGAGTCGGACTGCCGCCTCGTAGTGCCTAAAGAGCTTGCCGGTGAGCAATGCCGCTGTCGGCACTCTGTCCTCAGTGCTTCCGCACCAATTTTATCCTTTAATCACGGCTACCGGGAGTAGCTTTGTTTTCACTTTTACAAGGTCTGCTTCGTTTGCAATAACCTCGTCAATGTCCTTATATGCTCCCGAAGCCTCCTGTAAGTCGTCGCGACTGCGAACCGCATGGACGATACCTTTGGCTTCAAGCATCGCTATTTCTTGCTGCAAATCCAGAGTCTCGATAGCCGAAGTGCGCGACAACAAGCGGCCGGCTCCGTGTGAGCAAGAGCAGAATGATTCCGGGTTGCCCAAGCCTTCCACTATGTAGGAGGCTGTTCCTTGCGAACCGGGAATAATACCCGTTACGCCTTCGCGAGCAAGGGTTGCACCTTTGCGATGCACAATCACGTCGCTGCCGAAGTGATGCTCTATGGCTGCGTAGTTGTGAGCAATATTAATCATAGGCTCATACTCTACGTCGTTAATCGAATCGGCAATGACCTCCTCAATGCGTTCCATCATCAGTTTGCGGTTGCAAAGCGCAAACTCTACGCAGTACTGCATTTCATTCCAGTACATATCGAACTCCTGCGTTTTGCGAGCGAGGAACGGCATATGTATCTCCGGCGATACCACCGAATACCATCTCTCATTCAGTTTGGCGGCAATGTCGTTGTAATAATCGCCGACTTGTTTGCCGAGGTTGCGCGAGCCGGAGTGAATCATAATCCAGAGCGTACCCTCTTCGTCCTTCTGAAGCTCAATGAAGTGGTTACCACCTCCGAGCGTACCGATTTCGTAACGAATTGCGTGTTGACGACGTTTTACAATCTCCATCTTGTCGATGTCGAAGCCTTCCGGCAAGTATTTTTCGTCTTGCAATTCTTTGTGGTGATTCTTACCCAGCGGAATGCGTCGGCGAATCCCCCTCATAATCTGTTTGCGTAATACTTCAGCAGGAATCTCGCTTGCCTTCAGATTCGTCTTGACAGCGCACATTCCGCAGCCGATATCAACGCCGACAGCGTTAGGTATTACCACATCCTTGCATGCAAGCACACCACCGATAGGCATTCCTTTACCGGCATGCACGTCGGGCATGATGGCAAGGTGATGGAAGAGGAAGGGGAGCGTCGTCAAATTCTCAATCTGACTCATCGCCGACTCTTCCACTTTGTCCGTCCAAATTTTGACGGGTCGGTTGTTAATCATTTTTACTTCCATTGTCTCTCGTTTTTAATAATTAATAATAAGTGGTGCCTCGTAGCTCAGTTCAATTCATATACGTTGTGTTTTATTCACGTTGCAAAGGAAAATACACACTGCGCAATCTTTTTGCGTAGCTGGAAAAATTTTTCAAAAAACCATGAAAAAAGTGATTTTTATGACTTTTACGCAAATAGGTTGCGTAGAAGTGCTTATCTTTGCAAATACAAAAACGACCGACCGCGAACCGTTACCTTTTCGGTGAGTCCCGAACAAAGTAAGTACAGTCAGACAAGGTCCCCAAAACAATAAAACCCGATAAAAAGATGAAAATTTTCGACAAGATTTTTGAAGGAAACAAATACTTAAAGCGCAAGGCAATCGACGCGCCGGCGAACTTAGCCCAACTCGACAAAACTCCGGGCGAGGGCGGCTATTGCTACTTTCCGAACGCATCGAGTCGCATCAACTTCGATTTATGGCGCTCAGAGCTCGGCGGCTGTTGCGTAACATTAGTGCTCGACGACCTCTTGGCATTAACAAAGCAAGCGCAAGGCATTCTCTACGTTGTGCTCACAGAAAATTCCAATGTAGAAAACTATGTCAACCTTGGCACTATAGAGATGATAAGCAGCGGCATACGCTACAAAGGCAGTTGCCGACACCGGGACTACGACGTGATGCTCTTGGACGTCGACAGCCGATGGATAAAGCCGACGTTGCGCGTGCCCGACGAACCGATGATAGGTTTTGTATGGTATAAATGTGATAATAACACTTTCCACGACGTTGCAACCAAACGATTAGGCGGCGACGTCGTGCTCAACTTTGCCGTGTGTGGCGAATTCAGCTTGTCGATATACTTCAGCGAATCGCCGACCGACGAAATTTTGCCCATCTTCTCCAAAGACTTCTGCTGCAAATAGCCCGCCGCCGAGCCCGGCTTTTGGAAGCCCAGCGAGTGAAGAGTATGAAGAAATTAACCTGATTTGTTTTGAAAACAACATTTTGACTAATTAAAATGTTTTAACAAAAGAGCTGTGAATTTTTGTTTAAAATTACCTGTGAATTCGAAAATAATATATAAATTTGTGCATAGCAAAAGGAGTTTAGATTTTTGTTGTAACATTATGATTGTGTTATGTGCCCCAATATCAGCCCTTTCGCTTTTAAGTTCAATTATCTTTCAATTGCGAAATATGAGTTATGAGAATTATAGTAATAGAACATATTTAAGTCAAGAAATATGAATAAGAAATACGATGTCTTTTTTCGGCTAAAAGATAAGACTATAAAATGTTAGAACGTGTCTTTTTTTATAATGCGTATGATAAAGAAATTTTTGGCATTTATAATAATTGTATCACAATTCCTTGCGCTGTATTCTCAGGGTGGCAATACCGGCTATGGAGGTGATGAGCAGACTGAATTTGTCTCATTAACGGAACGTGTGCTAAAAATTGAGAAGAAGCATGACGCATTTAATTTGTATCTCAATTTCAGCGGTGCCGGCGGTGTTGAGGTCGGTGGCGGTGATAGAAAGACGGGGTTCAAATGTAAGCAATTAAGGCTGGAAATAAAGGGTAATTTGACAAATCATTTGTATTATAGGCTTCGACATCGGCTAAATAAGGCAAATTATGCGGCTGGAGAAGATAATTTTGCCAAGGCTACTGACTATATGATGGTGGGATATCGATTCAATGACCATTGGGCTGTGCAAGCAGGCAAGATGTGTCAGTATTGGGGAGGATATGAGTTTGATGCTAATCCAATGTATATATACCAATATTCTGATATGATAGATAATATTGATAGCCCTAAAGCCGGTCTTGTCGTTATGTATAAGCCAATAGCCTCTCAAGAATTTATCGTTGAGGCTTCAAATTCTCGAAATGAGAATCTAGAAACGTCTTTTCCGGGTATTAACGCCCAAGGGATTAAGGATACGAGAGCACCTCTTGCATATATATTTAATTGGAATGGAAGTTTTGCGAATAATATAGTTCAGACGCGATGGTCGTGGGGATTAAGAACACTTGCAGGGGACACATATTCGCGCCAAATGGTTATCGGTCAGCGACTGAATCTTCCAAAGTTTCAATGCTATATTGATTATTCATATGAGAATGACGACATCGACCGTATGGGAATCATTACACGAGAGGTCAAACATTTGTTGCCAAAGGATCATAGCTATTTTGAAAAAGTAGACTATCTTTCTTTAGTGGCAAAAGCTGATTGGCAATTTGCAAATAAATGGAATGCTTTTGTACAAGGTATGTATGAAACGGCAAGTGTGCGTAAAGATATTCCGGAATTGAAAAACTATCGAAAACACTATAGCTACTTTGCAGGAGTAGAGTACTATCCGGATAAATCACAAGACTTGCGTGTTTCCCTGTCATATCTTGGTCAGACATATAGTTACACGAACAAATGTGGACTTGAAGGTCATAATGAGAGTCGTATAGAATTGGGTTTAATGTATAGAATAAAATGTTTTTAAGATAATTTTGATATGAAAGAGTCATCAACAATAATAAAAAAAAGGTTCAAAATTAATATGGGTTTCCCTTCGCAAGTGTGGAGGAGTTTCAAGAATCGCAAATCTGTACTTTTTGTCTTGTTCCCTTTCTTGTGTCTATTGTTATTTTCCCTATTGTTAGAATCTATACTTAATATAATTATCGGGCTTCAAGATATGTGTTTTGATATTAATATTCTAAAGAATCTTTTTGAGCCTCAGATTCTAAGAGGTTTTTTCGAAACCATAAACAATAGCCCATTGTTTAAGATATCCTTTGTAACTACAATAGTCTGTTTGGCAATTGTTTTATGTCGAACATTGACTGATATATATAGCGTAAGTAGAAAAGAGGCGGCTATTACCTTATGCCAGATATTAATATTGGTATTAATCGGGATTTGGATTTTAGCGTTGTTTATGATTTTTGATTTACGTGAGGATACAACAAACAAGGCGATATTAGGAGGTTTAGGTTTTCTATTGGCTCTGATTTTCCAGGATACAATAAAGGGTGTAGTTTCGTTTATTCATCTACGGTTTAATCACCAACTTCACATTGATGACTGGATACAAGTCCCGGGAAAGGGGGTAGATGGAGAGGTAAGACACGTATCGCTTACCAATGTGACGATATCTAATTGGGACACTACGACTTCTTGTATTCCAACCAGTATGTTATATTCCGAGCATTTTATAAATCTCAAAAATATGATGGATGGTAAGACCTTTGGTCGCCGAATGTATATGACTTTTATCTTTGATACAAACTGGATGCACCCTCTTTCTGATGCTGAAGTTTCCAATCTTATAGCAAGGCTACGCGAGGAATCAGATGTGTTTAACTATATGCCGGAGAATGAAATTAAAGCCGGTCAAATAAATGCACAGTTGTTCAGGTTGTATCTTTATCATTGGTTAATGAATCATCCTCATATTTCACAGCAACCACGACTGATAGTTCGCTGGCGTGAGCATCAAGAGAATGGTATGCCGCTACAAGTTTATGCCTTCATCACAGATAGTAGTTTGGCTTCGTTTGAATGGCAGCAGTCGCAGATTATTGAGCATATCATCAAATCGCTTAGATGGTTTGGACTACGATTGTATCAGAACCCGTCAAGCTTTGATGTAAGCAATAGCAATATTTTCTTAACAAAAAGTCCCGCAAATTATGTGGATTAATCAATAGTTAAAATGAGTATCACAGTGGAGAATTATCAAGAGAATCCTTTTAAGTTTTTAAAGGCCAAGGATACAAGTCGGGAGGCAAACGCTGTCGTTAGAAATTGGTATGTTGCCCGCAATTATGTAATTAAGAATATGCATCTATGCGACCATGTGTTTGAGCCTGGAGACACAGGGCATCTACATGTGGTGATTCCAAACGACTCACCACGTATGTTGTTCATTGCACGACAGGTTGCTTTAATGTCTCACTTTTTAAATTTTATAGATGACAGTCCAGACGAGTCGGAACGTCGTAGAACTGTTATCACTATTGTGAGTCACAATGCAGATATTAAGGAAATACTTGAACGCGAGGATTATCTTTGTAATCTTCCAAAGTATTGCAAATTTATGAATATAGACGGCAATACGACTAATAAGGACTCCTATATAGACATAGAGATACATATAACGAGAGATCTCCCTCGGGTTGAGACTGATAATAATACGATATTGGTAGATGCTGCGGAGGTAGATGCTTATTTCGAAGAGTATATTGAGGTACCTGACGATCATCCCATTTTCCGTATCGATACAAGAAAAGCTTTCTATTCAAGCAAGGTCTACGACATAGGAACGGCTTTTACCAATATCCCTGCTGAGAATATTCATTGTACAGGACGTTATTTATTGGCATTGAACATCTTCAGATACGATGTGTTGAGTAAACAATTTGTTCCGATGTTTGATGAAGATAAGTTTGCAAAGGTTAGAAGCAACCAATTAGGTATTTATTCCATCAAAATGGATATATCAAATATCTTATGCGCAGATTGTTTTGAGATTCGAAAGAAGAGTATCGAAAAGATTTGTAAAGGCAGAGAGGCAACCCGTGAAGTTTGGGAAGATAATAACGAAATGCTCTCAAGGAGTGAACATGCTCGATGGGTGCTAGAGAAACTTATTTTGGGATATCGTCCGCTTTCTGTAGAAGAGAAGTATCATTTGGAAAATCTTCATATTGAGTTTAAGTCCGCTATGAAAAAGAAGAAATATTTGGATGGGCTTAAAAACAGAGACAAAGATCCGGCGCATATTGACATATGTTCTTATGCCGACCTTCGGAGAATCAAACCGGAAGACTTGAAGTTTGACAGTTTCCTAATGCTGGCTATTCCCTTAATCTTAGAAAGATTTGGATAAAATCAGTTCTGAAATTATAAAAATGAGAAGCTATGAAGTATGATATTTTTATTAGCTATCGTCGTGATGGTGGCTATGACACGGCAAAGCATTTAAATGATTTGTTGGTTCGGGACGGTTATAAAGTTAGTTTTGACATTGATACTTTGAGGAGTGGTAACTTTGATACCCAACTACTGTCAAGAATAGAGCAATGCAAAGACTTTATTTTGATCGTTGATCGACATGCTTTTGACCGAACGCTTGATCCTAATTTCGATTCTAAGAACGATTGGTTAAGATGTGAGCTTGCGCACGCATTAAAGAAAGACAAGAACATTATTCCAATCTTCTTGTCGGGCGTAAATGGTTTTCCACAAAATCTTCCGAAAGATATTGCTGATGTTGCAAAGAAAAATGGTCCGGAATATAACCGATATCATTTTAATGCCTTTTATGCCGATTTAAAGAAGCGTTTTTTGCACAAAAAAACAAGGTGGAGTTATATTGTGGCTGCAATGCTAATTATAATTTCAATCATTGTTGCTTGTATTTTATTGAACAACATAAGTCAGAATAATTCGTCTTACAAGGAAGAAAAATTGCAAGAAGAGGCGTCCGAAAATCATGTTGAAGAAATTGATAACGTCGATAGACGTGAGGAAGCATTAAAATTATTTTGTGGTAATTTCTCGATTGTTGCACCTGGTGCTATGAAAGAGGGTATAACTTGGGTGTATGAAATGGAACTTGATCCAATAAATTCAAGTTGTGAATGGGTCGAAGAAGGTTTGGTAAATATAAAAGGTAGTAAAGGTTGGTGTGGAACGATGTTTAAGATGACAGAAGTTTGGGAGATATATAATTTTAGCCTTCATAATAGTTTGAAATATGCAATTGCGGAAATGAGGCAAGTTGATGAATTCTATGAAGGTGAAAATCATGTATGTAAGGTAAAGCTTGAATTGGATGATTATAACAATATTGTTATGTCATATATAGATGGAAACGAAGCGCCGGCTCCTCTTTATGACGGAGATGGTGGCTTTAAAGAAGCAATATTTTATAGAGATTAAAGATGTGTGGTATAAAGATTTGATTAAATGGTTGAAATAATACAAATATGCTGGGAAATATGATATTTGACATTATAAATTATGAGATAAATGTATACTCGGATTTTGTTGATGACACTCTTTTGTCTGAAGCTGAAGAAGGTGAAAACAATCTAGACAGAAAGAAATGATATGATGAAAGAAAAAAGAATCTTCTGTGGTGGAACATTCTGCTTCGATTATTGCAAACCCGGATATGAGGCAATGGCAGCTATGGACTATCGTGCGAAATTGCTCGGTAGTGCGGAGTCTTTACTCCGTTCTGTAGATGCAAATGGAGTTAAGATAAGCGATGGGTTTATTTATGTAGGTCCTTTCTATTTTGAAACGAAGAATATGAAGGCTGAAGAGATTGTTAGCTGCGAAAAAAAGATGATAGAATCGTGTACTGATGCATTCTTTTTACTTGACGAAGCTGCATGTCCCGGTACTATCACAGAAGTAATGTATGCTAATTCTCTTGAAAAAACTCTTCATCTGTTTTATGTTTCTCATAAAGATTGCGAAGAGACAGAGAGTGAACTACACACTCCTTGCTGGTATCCGATATTATTCTGTCTAATGACAAATAGCTCAGCCAATATCTATGCATGTTCGAGTTTAGCAGATGCAACTAATAAGATTAATTCTTTAGTAGAGTCTTTAATATTATGATGATTTTAGAATTGTTGTCAACCATATTAGGTCTCATACAGGGAGTTCTTGTAATGTTGGATAAGCGAAGCAATTGGATTTTCTATTCTCTCCAGATGCTCTTTCTTGTTCTGTTTTCTATTAGTATGCATTTGTGGGGTGATGTGGTTATTAATAGCATCTATTTCTTCGTTGGAATTGGTGGCTTCTTCTTGTGGAAAAAAAAGAATAGAGCAGGTTCCATTTCTGTTTATGATTGGAAGTGGCGTGTCGGTTGGGGTATTGTGACATTAATTGCGATAGCTGTATTTTGGGTATTGTTAAGTAAAACGAATAATCCATTACCTTTTTTAGATTCTATTACTAGTGTTACGAGTATCGTGGCCACTTGGTTTATGTTTTGTCATAAACTGGAGGCTTGGGTTGCCCTAGGGCTGAAGAATCACTGATAAACCATAATGTGATAAATGTGAATTAGATATATTTAAACGATATGAT
>JBJEDO010000105.1:0-12814 GCA_051872155.1 Candidatus Limisoma sp. | reverse complement strand
CCTTCTGAAGCCATCCAAAGTTGTAACAATTTGAGGCGAAGAAATCAGAAATTTTACATCCCAAAATCCTTGTACAAAGAATATATAGCAATTGAAGCTGAATTTTAACATCACGTATTTGGCTGATATTTTCATACTTTGACACCAATTCACGGACAAACTTCTTTTCATTATTTTGTAAGAATTCATCTAATTCTAACAATCCAAACTTGTCAAATGCAAATTTCGTAGTTATAGCTATTATGGCCGGATTTTTGGCATAGTTTCTGTCATATACGAGACGAGCCGCAGAAACAAGATGTGTATACAGCGAAGAATTCAGTAAATCGCCCCATACGGACTCGAAATAATTTTTTGCCAGTTGTTTGTAGGTGTTATAAATGGTTTGTAATCTATTAGCATTGAAGCTATTAAGATGAGCCTCATTAAAAGAGAAATCTTTAATCTCTTCTTCTTTGTTTGTATATACAGCAGCAATTATACTCAAAATATTTCCCTTAAAACAATGATTGTCTTCAATTTCGTGAATCAGATCCTTTACTCCCGGGTATTTCTGAATGATTTTTGCCTTAATGCTCTCTTCTGCGCATTGAGAGTTATTTAAGCCTTTCAAGTTGAAGCCGTCTTCCCTTATTTTTGCATAGAAATCATCAATTTCACACAACGTCACAATGCTTTTGATAATTCGCGGATGTTCGCGCTCGGAATTGTCTTTTGTGTTCACTATAAGATTGCGTATCACTCTCACAAAGTCATTCATTCGTACGCAGAATGGATTGCTGTTAATTTTTCCCTCTGTTGTGGGTATCTCTCTTTGATGTTTATAGGCATAAATAAGAGCCGAATAGAGTACAAACATACGCTCTACGCTCATATGTTCACCCTTTATACACTTTGACAGAATATCACTGAACGCTAGCTTCTTATTATTATCTGTCCACAGCTTGGGAAAATCCTTTTGTTCTGCTAGAAACGGAATTTTATCAATGGCAAATATTAGGAAATCAGTATTCTTATTTTGGGAATATATTTTGTTAAGCAATTTAAAATTGGTAAAGTCACTTTCATAACCTTTGTCGGAACGGGCCTCTGCCTCTTCGAAGTAAAGCATACGTGTAACAAATTGCAGAAAATTCATAAAACATTCGTCCGTAACGTATACTTCTTTGTTGAGATAGGGCCATAAATTGCTTACCCATGCATATTCCATCTTGTCTTTAACCTCATCGAGCCTTTGATTGCCTTTTAGTATTTTGTAAAACTCAGACTTGAAATTCTCGAACCGGGTAAGAATTTTTCCTCGGGCATTCATTCTGATATAGAGTTCTTCAGACGGCCCGAAATTATGTAATGGTTCAAAATAAAACGAAATCATATTGTTTGGCTGCAGCAATTGGTCTAATTTAATATCTCCTGCTGAGAGTATGGGCGAGATAGCAAATGTGTGTAGCATACGCAACATGCCACGGATGGAACTATCATTCATCCATTCAGGGTCAAACCATGCTCGTTCTTGTATGTATTTGTCGATGTCTGTCAAACTCTCTTTTGGAAAGATATTAGACGTGAGATGATAGCAAAAGTCATGAGTAGTAGGGCGAGTTTCGTATGTGAACTTTGATAGTATATCCTTCATCTCTGCAAGTCGTCCTTCTTGAACCGATAAAAACCAATGAAGAAGCCAAAGTGTGGTCAATCGTTGCTGTCCGTCGATGGGGATAAATGTCTCTAGCTCAGTCTTACCATCTTTTGCCACGTCAAGTCTTACTTCTCCATATATAAAATCCAGCTCAATCGCTGACTTCGCTTTTAGCGAAGAGAGGAGATAGTCAACGAACTTGTTTCTCAGATTGTCTTGTCCTTTTCTTCCTTGTGCGTAATCACGCTGAATGATAGGAATCTCAACCTTGTTGTAGGTTTGGCAGAGAGTGTATAGGGTATGTTTAGTTGCCATATTCGTTCTTGAATTTGTTAAACACGTTATTGATTTCGTTCACGTAGTTCTGTTTATCTTCATAACTCCAGAAATAAGGTTGGCTGTCTGCTTTGCTGTAAATCTTTAGAAATACATTTCTTGTGCATGGAGGAATAAATTTACCCTCACGCTCCATCTTGATAATACGGTCTCTTTTGACGGGGAAGATGGCATTATTAAGACTTGCATTGTCAGAGGTGGAAAGCAGTGCCATATTTTCTAGTTCATGTTTAGTTGACTCAGATTCAAATGCTTCAATGATTTTATCTTTCAGGCTATTGAACTCATCGATGTCAATATCAGACTTTTGACTCATTTCGTGAAGTTGGTCTTTGAGATTCGTAAGGTCAACATTTCTAAGCCGGGATCTGTTGTCAGGATCATTTTCGCATGGTTTTTCTATGTTATTAACATGCTCAATAGAGGCAAGAGTGTCATCAATCCAGCTCTTGATGACATCTTTTCTCTTCAATGGGTCTTGTGAACGTTGTGCATGTATATGCTCCAAACTCCATCTTTCTCCCTTTTTTATTTCATTGTATAGGTTGAATGGAAATCGATTTTGAGAATTAGCTTTAAGTTGAAGCACTGATAATACGTTGAACAACAGCAGTATGTCTGTAAGTTCTTTGTGGTTGTTATCGTATGATAGTTTTTGTAAATCTACACTGTTGAGAAAGTTAAGTACTTGTGAGACAGTCCATTTGTAGAATGTCTTTTTGTCAAGAGCTGATTCAGAATGGTCCAGTATTTCATCAAGTTTGACAATATTTGTAGAAAGCAGAAAACCTATAAAATGATAAAGATCTCGATCCTTATACCAATAGCGTAGTTTACTAAAGACTTGTTTTACCTTGTCCCACAGTTCCTTGGCTTTCTCTATATTGTTGTCAGAATTGCGTACTTGCTGTTCAAACCATTTGTATGTGCTATAATTCTCTGAGTTTTTGTTCCTTGCGATGAGTTCAAAGATTAACTGAATATGGTTAGCATAGTTATTGTTTGTGAGGAATCTCCAAACTTCGTTTTGCTTCAACCAATGTTCTATTTCATACCATTCATTTGAGAATTCAGCCTGACGCATCAATTTCTCGTGTTCTGTCTGTCCGTCCACACGGCTCATCAACAAGGCTCTTACCAATTCTGCGTCTTCAAGTGGAATCTTGCCAATGTTAAGACGGTTGAAGATATTGATTTTTTCCGATTCTTGTTCGGAGGCTGTATTAGTAATAAGCTTTACATGATACCATATCACTTGTACATTCTTTAGAAGTTGTACTGCGAAATTTTTTGCATAGGAAATGTCATCTTCCATTTTATTGTTGAACCAGTTATCAATGCAGCGATAGGCATCACTCATAAAATGGAAATCGGGATTGTCATCGCAGAGCGTGTTAGATGATAAGTTGCGAAGAAAATCTGTGCTCTTGTTTCGTTTGTCGAAGAAAATCTGATAATGTGGGAGACCAAGCCTTTTTAGAATTATATACAAAGTAGTCAGCCGTTGTTGTCCGTCAATTATCTCCCATATCCTTTTCCCCTCTGCATCTTCTTGCTCTACAACAACAATAGGTTGTAGGCAATAGGATTGAATGGTTGCACCAACAGATTGTTTTTGTAGGAAGGCATCAATATCCTCCAATAGAGCCAAAACATGAAGTCTTGTCCATCTGTAACCACGTTGATAGGACGGTATGAGGTAGTGTTCTACGCGGTTAGGACGAGATGGGGTTTCTTTGTTTAAAATGAGTTGCCCGATAGGTGTCGTTTGAATTTCATTCATAATTTAATCGATTTTTCCAATTTTTACAAAATCTCAAGGGCGATTGCGGCGCAGGCTTCGGCGTCGGCTAAGGCGTGATGGTGGTTCTCCATAAAGTAGCCGCAACGTGCTGCTGCGGCGTCGAGCGTGTTCGACATTCCGCGCCAACGTCGCCGTGAGGCTATGCAGGTGCAATGGAATTCGTAGTCGGGGTAGTCCATCTGATAGACGCGAAAGACGGCACGGAGGCAACTTTCGTCGAATGCTTTGTTGTGTGCCACCAAGGGTAGTCCCTCGATGAGCGGTTCTATCTGTTTCCACACGTCGGGGAAAGTCGGTGCGTCTTCGGTGTCGGCGGCGCAGAGTCCGTGGACGCGGCTGCACTGATAGGTGTAATATTCCGGCTCGGGCTTGATGAGCGAGTAGAATCTGTCGGCTATCTCGCCGCCGCGCACTGTCACTACGCCGACAGAGCATACTGATGAACGCTGGAAGTTGGCTGTCTCAAAGTCGATTGCTGCGAAGTCTTGCATAATTGTTGTGTGGTTTTTATTCTACAAAGGTACGAATTCACACGAAAAGTCAAAATAAAAAATGGTGTGCAATTTTGCGGTTCGTCTAAAAGTTTGTAACTTTGTCAGTTGTGAAAAACAAAACTAACAGGCTCTAAAAAAATATGGCAGAAGACAAGAATATAGACATTCACGAAGACGTGCGCTACGACAGTAACGACATTATGACGCTCGACTGGAATGAGCACGTTCGGTTGCGCCCGGGTATGTACATCGGAAAACTCGGCGACGGCACTCACGACGATGACGGTATCTACGTGATTCTCAAGGAAGTGCTCGACAATAGTATCGACGAGTATGCGATGGGCTACGGCAAGCAAATCGAAGTTACGATAACCGAGGAGGGCGAAGTGACGGTGCGCGACTACGGGCGCGGCATTCCGTTGGATAAGGTGTTCGACGTGTCGTCGAAGATGAACACGAGCGGCAAGTTCGATTCGTCGGCGTTCAAGAAGTCGGTCGGACTGAACGGCGTGGGCATCAAGGCTACGAATGCGTTGTCGTCGGCGTTTGTCATTTCGTCGTTTCGCAACGGCGAGGGCAAGACGGTGAAGTATGAGCGCGGCTTTGTGGTCGAAAACGGCGACGTCTATGCTACCGACGAGCCTAACGGCACGTATGTGCGTTTTCTGCCCGACGGCGAGCTCTTCAAGGGCTTCCGGTTCCGCGAAGAGTATGTCGACAGCATGATGCGCAACTATTCGTTTCTCAACACGGGCTTGACAATCAACTTCAACGGCAAGAAATTTCATTCGCGCCACGGTCTGCTCGACTTGCTGAAGGAGAATATGACCAACGAGCCGCTTTACCCGATAATTCATTTCGTGGGGACCGATATCGAGGTGGTAATCACTCACGCTTCGCAGTATGGCGAAGAGTTTTACTCGTTTGTCAACGGTCAGCACACGACGCAAGGCGGTACGCATCTGTCGGCGTTTCGCGAGGCGGTAGGGCGCACGATTAAGGAGTTTTACAACAAAGGATTCGAATATTCCGACATCCGCAACGGTATGGTCGCGGCGATAAGTGTGAAGGTCGAGGAGCCGATTTTCGAGTCGCAGACGAAGGTTAAACTGGGCTCGCGCGACATGAGCCCCGGCGGACCGACGGTGGCGAAATTTATCGGCGATTTCTTGAAGAAAGAGCTTGACAACTACTTGCACATCAACGGTGAAACGGCGGAGATTATGCTCCGACAAATCCAGGAGTCGGAGAAGGAGCGCAAAGAGATTGCCGGCGTGGCGAAGAAAGCCCGCGAGCGTGCCAAGAAGGTGAGCCTGCACAACCGCAAACTCCGCGACTGCCGCATTCACTATAACGATGCAAAGGGCGAACGACGCGACGAGTCGATGATATTCATCACCGAGGGCGACTCGGCGAGCGGCTCGATTACGAAGATTCGCGACGTCGAAACGCAGGCGGTGTTCTCGCTACGCGGTAAGCCGTTGAACACGTTCGGCAAGACGCAAAAGGTGGTCTACGAAAACGACGAATTCAACCTGCTTCAGGCGGCGCTCAACATCGAAGAAGGCATCGACGGACTGCGCTACAACAAGGTGATTATCGCAACTGATGCCGACGTCGACGGTATGCACATTCGGCTGTTGATGATTACGTTCTTGATACAATTTTTCCCCGACTTGATAAAGAAAGGTCACGTCTACATCTTGCAGACGCCGCTCTTCCGCGTGCGCAATAAGAAAACGTCGCGCCGCAGCGGTCGACGTCGTAACGGAGCCGAAGAAGCCGTCAACGACACGTTCTACTGCTACAACGACGACGAGCGCGTGGCAGCCATCGAGCGGCTCGGCGCAAATGCAGAAATTACGCGATTCAAAGGTCTCGGCGAGATTTCGCCCGAGGAGTTTAAAGACTTTATCGGTCCGAACATACGCCTCGACCGCGTGCAGTGGCGCAAAGACGATTCGGTGAAGGATATGCTCGAATTCTATATGGGTAAAAACACGATGGAACGCCAGTTGTTTATCATCAACAACCTTGTTGTGGAAGACGACGGCAATCTGGACATGACACATTAACAGCAGATGAAGATAGCACTATTTCCCGGCTCATTCGACCCGTTTACGCTCGGGCATTACTCAATCGTTGAGCGCGCCTTGCCGCTGTTCGACCGCATCGTCGTAGCTGTCGGCATCAACAACCAAAAGCACACGCTCTTCAGCGAGGAGGAGCGCCTCGAGTGTATCCGCTCGCTCTATTGCGGCAACGACCGCGTCGACGTTATTTCCTACAGCGGTTTGACGGTCGACGCTGCTCGCAACTGCGGTGCGCAGTTTATTGTCCGCGGCGTCAGAATGATTCAGGATTTCGAATACGAGAAAAATTTGGCGGTGGTCAACCATGAACTTTCTGGCATCGAAACCGTTTTCCTATACACCTTACCCGAATTGGGGCACGTCAGCTCGTCGATTGTTCGCGAGCTAATCAGCTACGGCAAAGACGTAACCGACTTGTTGCCTCGAGGAATGGTTCTACCCAAACGATAAACTACAGAAAATGAACAAGAAAGGATTCTTCTTAGCAGTTGCCGCATTCTTGGCGGTGACGATATTCGCACAAACGCAACAACAGGAATCGGCAGAGCGGCAAGTGGAAATGTCGAAGAAAAACGAGCGTGCTTGGACGTCAATCACTCCGCGCCAGAAACTCGTCGGTGCCGAAAGTACGATAGTGAAATACTATGTCGACAGCGTCGACGAAAACAAAATCGTCGAAAGCGCAATCCGCAGTATGCTCGAAACGCTCGACCCGCACTCGTCGTATTCCGACATTGAAGAGACCAAAGAACTTACCGAGCCGCTCGACGGCAACTTCAGCGGCGTCGGCATCGAGTTCAGCATTCGTCGCGACACGCTCGTGGTGATGCAGACCATTTCCGGCGGACCGTCGGGGAAGGTGGGTCTGCGCGCCGGCGACCGTATTGTGGCGGTCAACGACACGTCGGTTGCAGGAGTGAAACTGACGAACACCGAAGTGCGCAAACGTCTACGCGGTCCGAAAGGCTCGATTGTCGAGGTGGAAGTGCTGCGTCGCGGCGAGTCGGAACCGCTTCATTTCGTTATCAAACGCGACGACATACCCATCCATAGCATCGACGCTGCATATATGGTCGACGAGCAAACCGGATACATTCGCCTCAGTCGCTTCTCGCGCACCTCGCACGACGAATTTATCGATGCCGTTAAGCGCCTGAAACGTCAAGGCATGAAGCAACTTATGTTCGACCTGACCGGCAACGGCGGCGGCTATCTCGACGTAGCCGGACTCCTTGCCGACGAATTTCTGCAACGCGAGCAACTCATCGTCTATACTGAAGGCCGTCAGCAGCCGCGACGCAACATTGCTGCTACCGGTGGCGGCAGCCTGAAGAATCTGAAGGTTGTGGTAATGGTCAACGAACTGTCGGCGTCGGCAAGCGAAATCGTCAGCGGAGCGCTTCAGGATTGGGACCGCGCTCTCATCGTTGGTCGTCGCACGTTCGGTAAAGGTCTTGTGCAGATGCCCATCCCGTTCCCCGACGGCTCGATGGTTCGCCTCACCATAGCGCGCTACTATACGCCCTCGGGACGCTGCATCCAAAAGCCGTACAAACTCGGCGAAGGCGATAAATATAGCCACGACCTCGCAAATCGTTATCAAGGCGGCGAACTTTATCACGCCGACAGCGTTCGCCTCGACAGCACGCACGTCTACAAAACGTTGCGTCTTGGTAGAACGGTCTACGGCGGCGGTGGCATTATGCCCGACCGATTCGTGCCGCTCGACACGATGGCTTATTCGAAATATTTCAGTCGTCTCGTCGCTAAATCGGTAATCGAGAACTACACCTATAACTATACCGATTCCAATCGCGACCGCATCAAGGCAGACTATCGCGATGCAGCCGACTTCGTGGCACGATTTACGGTTACCGACGATATGCTGCAAACCATTCTCGACAATGCGTCAGCCGCAAAAATCGAGTTCAACGAGCCGGAATATCTTCGCTGTCGTAAGTTGGTTGCCGACGTTGTCAAAGCCGGAATCGGGCGCAATCTCTTCGGCGACGACACGTATTATATGGTGATGAATCCCTCCAACGCCATCTTCAGCGCCGCCTACTCGGCAATAAATTCCGCAGAGAGCGATTTGTAGCCGTGTGCGATGAGCGTTTATCGAGAATCGTTTATCGTTTATCGCTTCTCGTGGTGCCTCTCCGCTCTCCACACTCCGCTCTCCACTTTACAAAACCGGCAGAAATGCCAATTTTGTAAAATAGGATTTGCTGTTTTGTGGCGAAAAATCGTCTTTCCACTTTACAAAAGTGTCATAAATGCCAATTTTGTAAAATAGAATTTGCTATTTTGCCGAAAAATGCTATCTTTGTACTTTGCAAAACCGGCAGAAATGTCAAAAATGTAAAATAGGACCACTATGATTATCAATCGCGACCGCTATCTTAGCCAGCTGATTTCCGGCAAAGGCAATGGCTTGATAAAAATAATCACCGGCATCCGTCGGTGCGGAAAATCGTTTTTGCTGAACAATCTTTTCTACAAGCACTTGATAGAAAACAATGTTCCCGACAATCACATCGTCAGAATAGCCTTCGACGATTGGGATTTGCTCGAATTGTGCGACCCCGCGCGCTTTATGGAACATTTGCGCAGTCGCATAACCGACGATGCTACTTACTATCTTTTGCTCGACGAAGTGCAGTTGCTTGGCGACTTTGTGCCTGTGCTCAACGGCTTGATGCGCCGAGAAAATCTCGATATCTATGTAACAGGTAGCAACTCTCGTTTTCTTTCGACCGACGTGGTAACCGAGTTCCGTGGTCGAGGCGACCAAGTGCACGTCTATCCTCTTTCGTTCGCGGAATTTATGTCGGTTGATAGCCGACATCCTCTTGAGGCTTGGACTGATTACTATACTTACGGCGGTTTGCCTCATGTGTTGATGCTCGATGGCGACAAGAAAAAAGCTGATTATCTCATTAATCTTGCCAAAACGGTTTATATGGCTGATATAATTGAACGTCACCGTATTAAGCATGTAGACGAGTTTGTTGAGTTGCTTAGTGTGATTGCTTCTGCCATCGGTTCGCCGACGAATCCTCGCAAAATTGCCGACACATTCAAGTCGGTAAAGAAAAGCAGTATATCGCAACCTACCGTTAGTAAGTATCTCAGCTATCTGCAAGACGCATTTATAACCGAACGTGCAATGCGTTATAACATCAAGGCACGCAAGTATATAAACACTCTCGCAAAGTACTATTTTTCCGATGTGGGGCTGCGTAATGCTATTCTTGGTTTCCGTCAGCAGGAGGAAAATCATATTATGGAAAATATCATCTATAACGAACTCCGTTCGCGAGGGTACAGCGTCGATGTCGGTGTGGTTGAGCATCGTGCTCCCAATGTCGACGGAAAGATTGTCAGGAAACAATACGAGGTCGATTTTGTTGCAAATCAAGGTGGCGAGCGATATTATATCCAGTCGGCATTTGTAATGCCTACCGATGCTAAAGAAAGGCAGGAGTCGCAGTCGCTACTCAATATATCCGATACGTTTAAGAAAATCATTATTGTAAAGGACTATATTAAGCCAAAACACAACGAACAAGGTATTCTCACTATCAGCCTTTTCGATTTCCTTCTCAAACCCGACGCGTGCTTCCTGTAATCGTCCTCCTATTTTACAAAACCGGCAGAAATGCCAATTTTGTAAAATGGGATTTGTATTCTATAACATTAATTTAGATATTTTTAGTGTGTGATTTTGCGTGGTTGGCTGAAAATCAGTATCTTCGCCGAAAACCATTATATTCTAACTCATGAAAGTTTTTAACTATTTATTCCTGCTTATTTTATTGGCATTATGTCTACCGGCGAAAGCCGATGTCTATTTGATTGATGCAAGTGCGACCAACGCGGGCGCACAAATCTCGTATCGTAACCAAACATTTACCGTGGGCACTACGGCATTTTCGTCGTTCGACCAACTTGCCAACGTGTCGGTGCCGTCAAATTCGACGGTCTACGTCGCTCCGGGCACATACGAGGGCGGCACGCTCTCGACGTTCGGTCTGAAAGTGCTCGGCGCAAACGCCTATTGCGATTGGACCGCCACACGTTCGGCTGAGTCGACCATTACCGGTGTGCTTAACGTCAACGCAAGCAAAATCGAGGTTAACGGCTTCGCATTTACCGGCGCCGGACGCATCGTGGCAAATTCGGCTACCAACGAATCGCCTATCTATTCGCTGAAGGTGCGCTATAACGTGTTCGGCGGTTCGACTGTGGTTCGCGATGACAATACACACCTTATTGCCATCGGCTCTCGTTATGCCAACGACCAAGCAAATGCCGACGTATCGCAACGTCGCTACTGCGATACGGAAGTGTCGCACAACCGCTTCACCGGCAGCGCATCACACCTGGCTAACTCGATTGGCGTTATGGGCGTGTTCGGCACAACAACCGTCACAGACAACTACTTCTACGACGGTGGCACAGGCGTGCACGTCTGCAACGGTCAAGGCACTATCAACATCAGCCACAACAAGTTCCACTACGTCGGCGTGTCGACTTCTGCCAACACCGACGGCAACGGCGTCGGAAGTTTCTCGGTCTATGCCGAGCGCTCCGCTTATGCCAACTCTACGACAGTAAACATCACCGACAACGAGTTCGACCATTGCTACGGACGCACTTCCTATATGGCTCTGCTGCGCATCTATCCTGGCTCGTCGGGCTCGACTACCTGCGTCACGCCTGTTAATATGCGCGTAAACATCAACCGAAACACTGTCACCAACAAGACTTCGACAGCGACCAATGCTAACCAACTCGGCGAAAACGTATTGCTTTACTCCGATGCGGGCACAACCTCCGGCGTGCGTTTCAGCATTGCCGACAACCATTACGACAATCGTTTCTACAAATATAGTTACGTTACACTTGACGACGGTTGGGGACAGCGCGAGATTTACTCCAGTTGCGCCGACCAATTCGTTATTGCCGGCAAATATTCCACGATGGGAACCGGAACTCGCTATGGCAGCGACATCAGTAACCACCTTGTCAAGGCTTCCACTCCCGAGGCAACGGTAATACAAAGTATGGACATCGACCCCGTGACCGGCGACATCTATGTGCTTCAACTCAAAGGCTCGTCGAACAAGTCGTCGTTCTGCTCCGCTAACGGGCTTTCGACCGAATGCGACCCGCTGACGATTACGCGGATTCCCTGTACTGCAAAAGCATCGAAAACGTCGGGCTCTTACACCTACAGCACGTCTGTCCAAAAAATGAGTCTCGCCAAGACCGGGCACGGCGTAAAACTCGCTGTCTACCGCGACAGTAGCGGTCAACTTTGGCTTGTCACCGGTGCGAAAGGCTCCGACAACGGCACGAGCAACGACTTGTCGGGCAAGGCAATTTGTCGATTCAAGTTCGTCAGCGGTCAAACCATCATTGCCGACGGTCGCGCAAATTCTACCGTCAGCCTTACCTATCACGACCATCCGAAAGGCTACAGCAACGTCTACGCCGACATCGACCCCGTCAACCGTTACATCTGCTTCAGCTCGTCGGGTGGGGGTGCGCGTCGCTACTGCGTCTACGACCTCGACGACTACTTTAACGGTGTAAATACCGAAATCAAGGAAGCTGTCGTTGCCAAAGGTGACGATCCTATCTCCGGTACGGGATTGTCGGCTGACACGGGCTTTGAATGTTGGTCTTATCAGAGTTTCTGCATCAACGGCGACTACCTTTATCTCTTCGAAGGCGTCGGCGCAACGAGTGCTACCTCGACGTTTATTATGAGCACCTACAACTGGCGCACTCAGCAATATCTGCAACGCAAATCGCTTACCTACGACCGACTTGTCGGTACGTCGGCATGGAACGAGCCCGAAGCCGTTTCGGTTCGCCCCGACATTTTCGGTCATCCTACGATGTATATAGGTATGTCGCCTTCTTCAGGCTATATCTCGGTGTATAAACTTCACGTCGACCGCTATCTTGACTCGTCCGGTGCTGTTCTGGGCGACGACACAAGCAGTGATGCCAAGCATTTCAACACCGCCCAATATTCCGGCATTACGATGACCAAAAGTGCTGACGCTTACTCGCTTACGGCAGCCGCTATTACCGAGGCTCCTTCGCAGACTATCACTATAACTCGTTCGAGTCAATATATGTATGGCAAGTGGACCGGTTGCATCACCGGAGCCGATGGCGGAGTGTTCTCCGTCGCTGTTTCCGACCATAGCGAGTATTCCGGTTCGTTCAACGCCACGGTGACGTTTACTCCCGACGGATTGAAGAACAATTATAGCGCAAATTTGCGTCTTTCGTCGCCGCATGCCGACGATATCATCATCCCAATCAATGCTACCTATACGGCAACCGTCGACCCCGAACCGACTACTCCATCGATTTCGGCTTCGACTTCTTCGTTGAATTTCGACACCGAGGCATACACGCCTGTTAC
>JBJEDO010000104.1:0-12981 GCA_051872155.1 Candidatus Limisoma sp. | reverse complement strand
TTATCGCCAAGGAAGAACTCGGTATCAGAAAGTAATATTTCTGAGTGCTTTAAAACACAAGACAAGGGGATGAGGCATAAAGGGCTCATCCTCTTTTTTTGAGGTATTAAGGCATTATTGATGAGCGCGGTGCATCGACCGCAAGCCGATAGCACAACGTAGTTGGTCCAAAAGAGGTTATCGTACTGTGTTAAAAAACGCAAGATTAATCGAAGATTTCTATTTTTTTTCACAAAAATAATTTGAAATTCGAAAATTATCTATAAATTTGCAGATGCAGACCGCTGTGCAGAAGTCCGGTTACGGGATTAGCGGGTGGGTCGGCAGACATATTAATAGAAAGCGTTTACTTACGCTCATTCTTGACCATCAGAAATCTGGAAAATTTCACATTGCAGTCAAGGGTGTGGCAACAGTAGATGCCTTTGTGGATATGTAACGTATTTTTAGTGGTCTATGCTTCCGCATAGACCCTAAATTAGTGATATCATATCAGCGTGAGGCTTCTGTGTTGCTCGTTCGACTGCAATGGGCATTCCAGAGCCTCTGATGGAGAACGAGTAACGAGTACAGATTCTCACGCTTTCCTTTTTATTACCATAAAAACGCTGACGAGGGAATCCGAAAGCAACAAATAAATTCTATTAACCTTTAAATATTGTTAGTTATGAGAAATTTATTTATTGCATTATTTCTTTGTTTATTTGCTCTGCCAATGAGCGCTAAGCAAGTGATTACGATGACAAACGGAACTGAAGTGGAAGCCGAAATTCTTACTATCGGCACAGAAGAAATCAGTTACAAAAAAGCATCAAATCCGCAAGGACCCACTTATGTTGTAAAGCGTAGCGATGTGTTCTTCATTATTCATGAAGACGGTACGAAAGAGGTGATAACTTCGTTGAATTCGACTACGACTACGACCACGACCAAACAAACCGGTAGCCAAACAAACGGAACAATCGGTGGATTGGTCGGCTCTTACGCCAACAATTTGTCTACAAACAATGACGAGGTTGCTGAAGAGGTGCCCCCTACAAACTATTTCCCTAAAATTTCAGTTTTCCCAAAATTCGGTATAGGTATTCATGCCACCCCGACAGGAGATGATACATATTCTATGGAATGGGGCGGTCTTTACACCTATTTTGACGCCAATGTGTTATTCCCGATTAGCAACAAAAGTGCATGGTCTGTCGGTTTGGGTTGGTGTGAGTTAGGCGGCGATATGACAGCCTCGACATCAAAAAAGGATATCGATATGGGTTCGTTCACTGCCAATTACTTAACCATTCCCTTGGAATGGTGGTATAGAGGTGGTGACCACTTTATGGCAGGCTTCGGCCTTCGCTCTGAAATTTTGGTTTCGCAGAAATGCGAAGGTGAAAAAGTCGAAGACGTGTATAACACTTTCCGTGAAGCCGTTTTGATAGATTTAAATGCTTGTTTCGGTAACTTTAACTTGGGTTTAGGCTTTGACTTCAACCTTGGTAATGCTTTCCAAGGCGAGGGATTGGATTGGTCGCCCACAATCGGTATGACTTTGAACCTCGGTTATTATTTCTAAAAATATGAAACGCTTATTGATTCTTGTAGTTTCGCTCTTTTTGGGAGTGGAACTGACGCTTGCGGATAAGATTATCACCCGCGATGCCGACATTATCGACTGCAAGGTGACTTCGATAACTGACGGGTCGATAAAATACAGCCTAGAAGGTGAAGAGTTCGAACGCGCAATCAGCAAGAGCAACGTTTTTAAAATCAAGTTCGACAACGGCGAAGAAGAAACATTTGCCGTGGCAACCGGCAATGTGGCGCAAAGCAGCGCTTCGACGACTACCCAAGCGGCAACCTCAGCGACTACTTCCGGGGCAATGTCGCCGGAAGTTTTGAAAGCCGCTGAATTCCATCTTCCCGATTTAAGCCAAATGCCGCAAACGTCGAAACTCTATCAAGCGGGTGATTGGTTTAGCGAGAATGGGCTCGAAGGCGTGGTGATTTGCACCACTCCCGACCATCAGCACGGGATTATAATCTGTCCGCGAGTGATAAAGGCAGGGGCAAAACAATACCCTTTCTTCAAAGGTCCGACCGATTTTCCATTAGGAATGTCGAATGCCGATAGCGGCTATTACAACCTACTTGCTTACAAAGAGTTTATTAACACTCATCCTGAGTATGGAGCAGATATGTTCCCCTTAATGAACAAAAGTAAGGATTTATTTGATAAAGGTTGGTATGTGCCTTCTGCCAAGGAATTGCTTTATTTTATGCGACTTCGCAACCAGAAGATACTCTATAAAGGAAGCAATCCCGATTTCAAAGGCAAAACGACCACATGGGGTAAAATCTATAATAAGGTATCTAAACAGCACGGCGGACATACTTATAACAGCGAAATTCTCTTGTCGAGCACCGAGATTTACTCAAAAGGTGGCGCCAGTGTGACATTCGATAAATTCTATGGCGACCCGAGTACACCGCAGTATTGCGTTTACAAGGTGGAATATAAGATAGAGGACTATTTCCTTATACCGGCAAGAAGAGATTACTTAAGTTATTTTGTTTATTTTTTCCATTATTTTTAATCAATAATTTTACACAAAATGAAAAAGACATTTTTAAGGATTGTGGCTATGCTGATGGTAGTATTGTTTAGCAGTGTAGCATTTGTATCGTGTGGGGATGATGACGAACCCGAAGGTGATACTTTAAAAGAAAAGTTGCAAGGCACCTGGACTATGTCGAAAGTGAAAGTTAAGGTTTTGGGCAAAACCATCGAGATGTCTCGTGACGAAGCCTTGGCAGAGGGCGAAGGCTACCGCTATTACGACGACGTTCTCACTTTTAGTGGCGACAAGGTTAATGGTGATTATTATAAGATTGACGGCAACGAGATTCTTTTTTCTTGGTACGAAAGCGAAGGCTATTGGGCAAAAGTGTCATTCTCGGGCTCGCAATTGGTGCTCTATTATGACATCCCGGTAGAAGGCATTAGAGTGGAAGAATGGATTTACTATAGTCCCGGAACACGCGGTTTCTTTATCCCGTCGACCGGTAACGGCGCTCGCTTAGTGCCCACTTCATTCTCGTTTATCTCGAAATAGTTAATATCCACACTATAGTGACAGAGCGAGTGTGCCCAACGGTGCACTCGCTTTGTCTTTTCACCGCAGAGAGTGCTTCTGTACGATATGAGGGTGGTGTGTTTAGAAGTGATGCGAAGTTCGGCACTGCATAGCGTAAACGCCCACAGGTGACCGCCTTTTCTTAGACATAATAGAGCAATACACCTCAGTAGGAAATTAGTGGGGATAGGCGTATAGATAACGCCCTCCGGCAACCTCTTCGAGGCTGCCGATGATATGTGATTGATAATCAACGCCTCAGCGCCTTGCATCTTACCCATTCTGACGCATCTAAAGAGGCAGAGCCAACATAAAGTCGAAGCGCATCCCGATTTCGAGATGCGCTTCGACTATGTTGTGCGTGGGAGATGGCGGTTATTGTACGACAACTTTTGATGTTTGTGTGCCGTTGTCGGTTGTGAGGCGGACGATGTAGAGTCCGGGAGTAGCCGTGATTTGGCTGTCGTTGCCGCAATAGAGTCGAACGCCTTGAGGATTGAATACTTCAGCATAAGTGCAACCGACGAACGAAATACTGCCGACCGAAGCGATTGCTTTTGCCGAGTTTGTGCCGACTTCGCCGACGCCGCCTTGGGGAGCGAGTTTGTCGACGAGTTTGAACTTAACGGTTCCGGTAGTTTCGTCGCGAGTGACGTCGCTGAGCACAAAGTTGGCAAATTCGATAGATGTGGCATTCCGTTTGCCCGGGAACATGGGATAATAGTATGTGGCGCGTTGGTCTGACGTTGTCACGAATGTAACGCCTGCGCTGCTCGAATAGTAGTTGACCATATTGTTGCGCCAATTGTATTCGTTGTAGGCGATTTTTGTGATGAGCATACCTTTGTCGCCCGGTGTGTCGTAATAGCCTGCCGTGCCGCCTTGGTCGTCGAGATATCCGTCCCAACCGCTGCCCGATTTGTTTTCGAGGAGGTAGAAGGTCGTCGGATTGGGGTCGGTGGCATCCATGTTGTGCTGCGTGCGGTTGGTGGTGAGCAAGAATGCCTTTCCGGTGTCGATTACGGGGAGTTCGTATTCAGTGCCTTCGAGCGATGGATAGATTTGCGTCGGAGTCAACCAGCCGCAGAACATGCGTTCGTAGGCGGAGTAGGAAGCCGGTGTGCGACCGTAGTTGCAGTAGTCGCCGTGGTCCATCACGTCGTAGACGCCGGGAGTAACAACGTAGGAATTGCCGGTGCAGTAGTGGTCCATCAGACCGACAACGTGTCCGAATTCGTGGACGAACGTACCGACGCCTTCGAAGTCGTTGTCAATCCAAGTGGCGTTGCCGCTGCAAGTCTCGTTGCCGCAAGCGTAGTCGTCGACGTAGACGCCCGACACTTTTGTTTCTTCGAGGCTGTACGACGTGTTTGCCTCAGAGCCGTATTCGTCTGCGGTGTATACGTTCCAGCGGTGGGGCCAAACGGTGTTTTTGCTGCCGCCGTTGGCTTCGCCGGCGCCGGCATAGAATACGTAGACGTTGTCGAGGCGGCCGTCGCCGTCGTAGTCATATTTCGAGAGGTCGACGCCGTCGGCTTCGGCGAGTTTACACGCTTCAATGACCATATCGACGGGGCGGAGGTCTTCGCCGTAGCGGTCGTTGCCGCCGTAGTAGGCTTGGTTGTTAGATAAGGTGTAAGGACCGTAGATGTCGAACGAGGGAGCGTATTTGCCGTATGATGAGTTTTTGAAGTAGTCGCAAGCGCTGCCTGTCGAAGCGTAGTCGCTGAAGCCTTCTTCGTTGAGCATGCGGTTGAACACGTCGTGGCTGTATTTAAACTGTACGTCGGTATATTGTACCATGATAGCCAAGCCGTTAGCGGGTGTCGTGGCTGTTTCTTTTTTCTGCTTGAGAGCGCGACCGGCGTTGCGCGAAGCAGAGATGCTTTCGAGAGTAGTTTTTACGTTTTGCGCGGAAGCCTTAAGGGCTTTGGCGGGGCGGGGTTCGCCGATGCGAGTCTTGGTGGCAACGATAGTGCCTTCTGCGATTTCGGCATAGTGGAAGTAGCCGTCGTCGGCGAGGTCTACGAGCGTGCCGTCGGCGAGAGTCATGTAGTGGAATGCTTCGTTGCCGTGAATTCGATATTCTACGGTAGAGCCGTCGGGCATGGTTTTTGTCAGCGTGCCGTTAAAGGCTTGTCGCGACAGAGCCGGCGTGGCGGTTGTGAGTGCCAAAACGGCGAGGAGTAATAGTTTTTTCATCGTAGTTGATTTTCAAAAAATCGCAAAGACGGGATTGCCATGCAGTCCCGTCTTACGATTCAGTATAGGATGAATTATTTTGCTTGGCTATTAGCTTCAGCAATCATAGCTTCGCTCGGGATGAGGTAAAGTTCAACGCGACGGTTTTGAGCTTGACCTTCCTTGGTGTCGTTCGATGCTACGGGGTATTGATAATCGTAGCCTTCAACCGATTTGAGGCGGCTTGCAGCCACGCCTTTCGATTCGAGGAAGTTAGCAACCGATTGAGCGCGTTGCTTAGAGATGCGTTTGTTCACTTCGAGCGTACCAACGTTGTCGGTGTGACCGCAGATAGCGAGGTCGAATTGCGGGTCGAGTTGGCTTGCGAAAGTTGCCAAAGAGTTTTGAGCAGTCGACGACAAGTTGATTTCGTTTGTTTTGAAAGTGATACCGCTGTCGAGAGTAACTTTGACGTATTGAACGCCGTCGGTTTCGCCTTTTTCAACTTTAGCGCCTTCGATTTGCTTAGCTTGTTCAGCTGCTTTGTCCATCTTCTTGCCGATGAGCACGCCAGCGCCTGTACCAACGGCAGCGCCAACAGCAGCACCGATGCCGGCACCTTTGCCTTTGCCAATCAATCCGCCGATGAGAGCACCTACGCCGGCACCGCTTGTACCGCCGATGATGCCGCCTTTAGCGGTGTTGTTGAGCGACGAAGAAGAGCAGCCGGGCAACATTATTGCTAAGCATAAAAATGCGATTGCAAAAAAATTGAATCGTTTCATAAAGGTAGATTTTTAGGGGTTGATATTAAAAAATGAAAGCCGGCCGATACGTTTTGACCGGCTTCCGTCGGGTTGTAGATTGAGAATTAATCAATGTTCGGGTTAAGAGCGTGCCATTGGTCGATAGCGGGAAGAACGCCCATAGCGATAACCTCGTCGCGAAGCGCGCAGAGGTGCTTGTAGCTTTCTTTCAAAGCAGCCATTTCTTCGGGTGTGCCGACAACTTCTTCGTAAGCGCAACCGTTAGCAGTGATAGTCACTTCGACAGCCATCATGATGTGGTCGTAGCCGTGGAAGGAAACGTAGCGACCTGCAGGCCAGCGGAAAGCTTCGCCACCCATAGCGGCGCGAATCATTTCGACAGAAACGTATGCCGGGCTTTGGAACGAAGAGCGACCGCGGAGGTTGATGATGTTTGCACCGCCTTTGATGGTCTTTTGTTGGATTTCAGCCCAGTCGGCTGCGGGAAGTTTGTCGGTGCCGATGAGGTCGAGCAGCGGAGTGCCGTTAACCTTAGCAGTCGAAGCAAATACAGCCATTTGCTCGCCGTGACCGCCGTAAGTGCGGCAACCGGTAACGGCGCTTTGCGGAATGTTGAAGTATTTTGCCAATTCGCTTTGCAGACGAGTGCTGTCGAGAGCAGCCAAAGTGTTGACCTGCGAAGGTTTCAAACCAGAGTAGAGCAGGGTGATAAGACCTGTGATGTCGGCGGGGTTGAAGATAACGACAACGTGCTTAACGTCAGGGCAGTATGCTTTTAAGTTTTTACCAAACTCCTCAGCGATTGCTGCGTTACCCTTAAGAAGGTCTTCGCGAGTCATACCTGCTTTGCGAGGAGCGCCACCTGAAGAAATTACATATTTGGCATCTGTCAACGCCTCTTTGATGTCGGTAGTGAAAGTGATGTTTGCACCTTCGAAACCGCAGTGGCGCATTTCCTCTGCTACGCCTTCAAGACCCGGTCCGTAGGGGTCGTAAAGACAAAGATTAGGAGTCAAACCCATCATGAGGGCGGTTTGTGCCATGTTAGAACCAATCGCACCGGCTGCGCCGACGATTGTCAATTTTTCTTCTGTAAGAAACTTCATAATTGTTTGGTTTAAAGTGTTTTTATAATAAAGTTATTTTCTTTTCATTTTTTGGCATCGCCGCAGCTCTGCCGCCGTCGTTTTACTTTCTTATTTGCAAAGATAATGCAAATCGAAAGCAGAATCACCAAGCTTGCTTGAGTGTTATGCTGAGATGCAGCTTATCTTCTGCAAAGATAATGCAAATCGAAAGCAGAATCACCAAGCTTGCTTGAGTGTTATGCTGAGATGCAGCTTATCTTCTGCAAAGATAAAAAACATTCTCAAATGTTGGTATCATTTTTGGTCCAAAAATACGAATTTTTATATCTATTTCGCCATTTTGTTAAATTAGTGAAAAATTTCCACAATTATTGAGAGCGCACTCCGGCGCTAAAGCACGGGGCTGAGCAGCCTGACGAGCGATTCTTTGAGTTTCTCGATGAAAGGACGATGTCGCCAGTTGGTCGGGTTGACTCGCGTACACTTTTTCATATCGCGGATAAATATTTCTCGCATTTTTTTGTTGAACTCGCGGCTGTAGATGAAAGCGTTGCATTCGAAGTTGTATTCGAAGCTGCGGAAGTCGAAGTTAGTCGAGCCGGTGGTTGTAAATTCGTCGTCGACAATCACGACCTTCGAGTGCAACATACCGGGCTCGTAGTAGTAGATTTTGATGCCCGAGCGCATGCATTCGCTCAGGTAAGAGGCTGAGGCGAGTCGCAGCGTAGCCGAGTCGGGGTGTCGTGGAATCATAATGCGCACGTCGACTTTCGACAGAGCCGCCGTTTGGAGTGCTATCAACAGTCCCGACGTCGGCAGGAAGTAGGGCGTCTGGATGTAGATGAGTTTCTTTGCGTTGCCGATGGCTTTTTGGAAGAGTAGGGCGATGTTGTGCCATTGTCCGACGGGGCTGCTGCCGACGATTTGTATGCCTGCCATGTCAGACAGCGCGGGCTTGTAGCGATGGTAGTCTTCTTCGAAAGTCGGCAGACCCATAAAGCACCAGTCGATGGCGAACGAGTGGAGCAGACCATAGACGCTTTGCCCGCATATGCGGATGTGAGTGTCGCGCCACACGGCGTTTCTGCCGAGGTAGCGGTTGGCGATGTTCATTCCGCCGATATATCCTACGCGACCGTCGATGACTGTTACTTTGCGGTGGTTGCGCCAATTCACTCTGGCGGCAAATTCCGGGAATGTCACTTTGAAGAACGGATGAATCTCCACGCCTGCTTCCGACATTTTTCGGTAGAATTTCTTGCTGACGCGGAAACTTCCGACGTGGTCGTAGATGACGCGCACAGCCACTCCGGCACGCGCTCGCTCACACAAAATCTCGCTGATTTCTTGCCCTAATTCGTCGTCTTCGAAGATATAAAATTGGAGGTTAATCGACGATTTTGCCGACCTGAGGTCGTCTTTGAGTTGTCGGAAGAGCGCCTCGCCGTCGATAAAGATGTCGATGTCGTTGCCGGGGTAGTAGACGGCACCCATTAGCGAGTGACCCAAGCGAATCTGCTGTAGCGAACTGTCGGACAGCGGCAACTTTGTGAAGTCGACCTGCTTGACCAGTTCCGGCTGCAAAAGTTTGCGCTTTTTCATCTTCGAGAGCATAGCTTCGTTCTTGATGCTCCGCCCGAAAAAGATATAAATAATGAGTCCGACGACCGGCAGAAACAAAAGCACCGTGACCCACGCCAACGACCTTACCGGGTTGCGATTTTCGGTAATTACCACGACAATTACCGAGATAATCGTAATCCAATAGGCTGCCATAATGATAAACGACAGTACATAATATGGCGAGATATCAGGCATTAAATTCGTATTTTTCAGGTTGCTAAGGTATAAATTTTTAAAACTATTTCCAAAAAAACACTTAAATATTTGTAGTTGGAATAATTATTTGCTAACTTTGCGGTAATAAGAAAGGAAATATCTATGTCGAAAGTATTTTCATTGATATTGGCTATCGGTATATTCGGTACCGTGGCGACTGTTGCGCAGCCCGTCAAGAGGGAGGCTGTGCGGCATACTATCATTGTGTCTTCGACGCATCCCGGCACCCTTACCATCGAAAACTATACGCCCAAAAGCGTTACGTTTACCGTCTACTCCATCACCGGACAAGTGGTAAGGACCGTCGAACTTAAAAACGACAGCACGACAATCAGTTTGCCCCAAGGGTTCTACATCGTCAAAAGCGACAACGGTACGATGAAAGTTGCTGTCAAATAGCCCCGCTTATTAACCCCTTTATGATTCAATAACCACTTATGTCAAACACTTTAATCAGACTTGTCGCCGCTTCGGCTTTCGCATCAGCGGCGTTTATGCCTATGACCATTTCCGCACAATCGTTTCCGCAAATCTCCGAAGCGGAATTGAACGCTTATCCGACCTATAACGGCGGCGATTTGGAACTCACCGTCGACGCCTCCGGGACGCATTTCCGCCTTTGGTCGCCCGGCGCAGAAGCCGTTCGCTTGCATCTCTATGCTACCGGTCGCAACGGTAAGCCCATCCAAACCGTCGATATGAAAAAGGCGGAAGCAGGTACGTGGACAACCTCGTTTGCCGACAGGCTTTATGGCAAATTCTATACATTCCAAGTGAAAGTTAAAGGCAATTGGCTTGCCGAAACCCCGGGCGCTTGGGCGAAAGCAGTCGGCGCCAACGGACAACGTGCCGCTATTATCGACATGGCGAAAACCAATCCTTGCGGCTGGGAGAAAGATACTTACGTCACTACCGCCAAGCAGACCGATGCCATTATGTACGAGATGCACCATCGCGACTTCTCGGCGCATCGCAATTCGGGAATTACCAACAAAGGTAAATTCGTCGCATTGACCGAAGAAGGTACGGTTTCTGCCAACGGACAACCGACCGGCATCGACCACCTCAAGCAACTCGGCATCACTCACATCCACATCCTGCCGTCGTACGACTACAACACCGTCGACGAAACTCAACTCGCCGACCGTCAATACAACTGGGGCTACGACCCGTTAAACTATAACGCTCCCGAAGGCTCTTATTCAACCAATCCCGAAGACCCGTATGCTCGTATTCGCGAGATGAAGCAAATGGTTATGGCACTCCACCGCGCCGGAATCGGTGTGGTTATGGACGTGGTCTACAATCATACAGCCCTCGGCAACGAGTCAAACTTCTCGCTGACAGCCCCCGGCTACTACTATCGCCACCGCCCGGACGGCTCCTACAGTGATGCTTCCGGTTGCGGCAATGAGACCGCTTCCGACCGCGAACAAGTGTCGGACTATATCGTTGAGTCGGTTAAATATTGGGCTACGGAATATCACATCGACGGTTTCCGCTTCGACTTGATGGCAATCCACGACACCGAAACGATGAATCGCGTTGCCGAAGCCGTTCGCGCAATCAATCCCAATGCAGTAATCTACGGCGAAGGTTGGACCGCCGGTGACAGCCCGCTGCCGGTAGAGCGTCGCGCTCTGAAAGAAAACGTGTCGAAGATGCCCGGCATTGCCGTGTTTAGCGACGACATTCGCGACGCCGTCAAAGGTCACTATTCGCGCGCCGAAGATTGCGGTTTCGCTTCCGGTAAGCCCGGTCAGGAAGAGACTATTAAAATAGGTGTTGTCGCTTCGACCGCTCACCCGCAAGTCGACTATTCGAAGGGTAGCAACTCGAAATTCGCTTATGCATCGCAACCTACACAGATAATGAACTATGTGTCGTGCCACGACGACCTTTGCCTTACCGACAAACTCCGCAAGTCGATGCCCGAAGCAACCGACTCGGTGCGCATGCGCGTGGCTCGTTTGGCACAGACCATCGTATTCACTTCGCAAGGCACGCCGTTTATGTTTGCCGGCGAAGAAATCTTCCGCGACAAAAAAGGTATTCACAACACCTTCAAATCGCCTGACGACGTTAACGCCATCGATTGGAACCTCAAAGCCGACAACATCGAGCAATTCAACTATTATCGCAACCTCATCGCTCTGCGCAAAGCGCATCCGGCATTCCGTATGGCTACCGCCGACGAAGTGGCGAAAAACATCGTGTTCGACAAGGTGAAAGTCGACAATCTTGTGTCGTACTCTATCAAAAATCACGCAGGTGGCGACGAGTGGGCGGAGATAAAATTGGTGTTCAACGGCTCCGACAAACCGCAGACAGTCAACGTGCCTAAGGGTAAATGGACTATCATTGCAGCCGACGGACGTCTCGACAAAGACGGTCTGGGCGAAAGCAAAGGCGGGAAAATCGAAGCCGCTCCCCAAGCAGCTTTAATCCTTGCAAGATAATGGACCACAACAAACAACGAATCACTCTCAAAATCGCCGATAAAAAGATTATTACCTATATAAATCGGCGTGATGAGGCTTATCTTAAAAAAGTCGAGGAGGAGCTTAACAACCTTTGGAGACAATTCAAAGTTACTCAGCCCGGACGTGACGAGGATGACTATATTGCCCTTGTGGCGTTTCAGTATGCAAAGATGTACTACGACACGCTCGAGCAGAGTCGCAAACGCGAAGAGTCGCTGCAAAAATTTATGCAGCAAGCCGAAAAACGTATGGACGACATCCTTTTAGACGTAAAATAAACGACAAATATGGTGTGGCAAGGCGCTTTAGTCTTGCCACATTTTTTTCTTTGAAAATTTTTTTTGAAAAAAATCAAACTTTCCTCTTGACTCGTACCTTAGGTCATGGATTATCTTTGCCGGCGAATCAATTTTTTACAACAATGGAAAACGAAAAACAACTGACAATTGGAGAGTTCGCACGACTTTGTGGTGTGACAGTCAAGACATTACGTCATTATGAAAAAGTAGGGCTCGTTGTGCCCGCCGTCGTCGACGATTTTACGCACTATCGCTATTATTCGCCGTGCCAAATGCAGAAGATGAACGCCATCAAATAGTTGAAGCGATTAGGCTTTCATCTCGACGAAATCGCCGAAATCTTCGACGAAGAAACCATTCGTCCGGAGGCAGACGCCCTCGACGTGAAAATCGCTCAAGCAACCGAGCAAATCGAAGCACTTCGCCGCCGACTGCGAGCGCTAAAAGTCATCCGCAAGTCGTACGACAACAAGCCGCGAAACGGCATTGAGTTTTGCGCGTTGCCCGAAATCATCGTGGCGTTCAATCGCCGACGCATCAGCGACTATCTGGAATTGTTCGACTTCCTGCCCAGCCAACTCGGACCGGAAATGGCGCGGTTGGGCTGTGAGTGTACCGAGCCGGGCTATTGCTACGTGTCGCGTTTGAGCGACACCTACGCCGACGGATTCGACATCGAATACGCCGAGCAAGTCGTCGAGGCGAAGAAGCAGTCGTCGCTCATCGCCTTCCGTACGGTCGAAGCAGTGCCGCTTGCTGCATGCGTGAACTACTATGGTAATTACGACGGACTCGACGATGCGGCTCGCCGACTTACAGCAGAAGTTGAGGCAATGGGCTACCGCCCGACGGCGCCCGCACGCTATTCGTTTGTCGACGGCATCTGGAACCAAGCCGACCCCGCCAAATGGCTTACCGTCGTGCAACTTCCGGTTGCGAAATAGTCAGCCAACGGTGTCCCGTACCCAAGTTTTGCAATAAAATGAAGAATCCAAATAGAAGTGCAACGTTTTTCGGTTTAAAACCATGAAAAACACTGCAGGGGATGCCTAAGCGGCGGGGGTGCAAAACCCCCGAGAGCGTTCAACAGCAATGCAAATGTGTTAATAAACAAAAAAGGAGACCGAAGTCTCCCCGAGATTAATTAGGGTTATTCCAAAAATAGCTAACTAATTATTTGTTAGATAGATAGAATT